>CAMXKT010000041.1 GCA_947244595.1 uncultured Oscillibacter sp.
ACGGTTCGGGCCGTGGACGTGTGCGTGGACTCCATGACCCTGTGAGGGAGGAAGAGATCGAATGAAAGAACAAATCACCGGCGGACTGTTTAAGCGGATGATCCTCCACGGAGCCGCCGCCATCACGGCCCAGAAGCAGGCCATCAACGACCTGAACGTCTTCCCCGTTCCCGACGGCGACACGGGCACCAATATGTCCATGACCATCGGCGCCGCCGTGACGGAACTGAAAAAATCCGAGCCCGCAGCCTTGGATCAGGCTGTATCCATCACCGCCTCGGCCCTCCTCCGGGGGGCCCGGGGAAACTCCGGCGTCATCCTCTCCCTGCTCTTCCGGGGCCTCTCCAAGGGCCTGAAGGGCTGTGAGACCGCCGACGCCGCCGCTTTCGCCGCCGCCATGCAGGAGGGCGTGTCCTCCGCCTATAAGGCCGTCATGAAGCCCGCCGAGGGCACCGTCCTCACCGTGTCCCGCCTGGCCGCCAAGCGGGCCGTGGAATACGCCGCGGAGGAACAGGACTTTGAAAAGGTCCTGGCCGCCGCCATTTGGGAGGGTTACGACGCCTTGGCCCAGACCACGGACATGAACCCGGTTCTGAAAAAGGCCGGGGTGGTGGACGCCGGCGGCAAGGGCTACCTGCTGATTCTGGAAGGCATGCTGGCGGAGCTTCGGGGAGAGCCCATGCCGGAAGCCGCGGAGGAAGGACCCCAGAAGGCCAAGGCCGACTTCGACGTGTTCTCCACCGAGGAAATCACTTTTGCCTTCGACACCGTGTTCATCGTCCGCAAGAACGACCCCAACGTGGACCTGGAGCCCTTCCGGGCCTATTTGAACAGCATCGGGGACAGTCTGGTCATCGGAGAGGACGACGAGGCCTTCAAGGTCCATGTCCATACCAACATCCCCGGCAGCGCCCTGACGGAGGGCCAGAAATACGGCACCCTGGAGCTGGCGAAGATCGAGAACATGCGGACTCAGTACGAGGACGTGGCCGCCGGGAAAAAGGCCCAGAGCGTGGACGACCTGGAGATGGAGGAAGCCGCCCTGGAGGCTCAGGAGGCCGAACAGAGCGGCCACGCAGTGGCTCCACCGGAGAAGAAGTACGGCTTTCTCTCCGTCTGCGCCGGAGACGGCCTGGCCGCCGTGTTCCAGGATCTGGGCGTGGACGGCGTGGTGTCCGGCGGGCAGACCATGAATCCCTCCACGGAGAGCATCCTTGAGGGCGTGGACCAGATTCCCGCCGAGACGGTATTCGTCCTGCCCAACAATGGAAACATCATCATGGCCGCCCAGCAGTGCGCGGCGCTGACGGAGAAAAACGTGGTGGTCATCCCCACCAAGACGGTGCCCCAGGGCATCACCGCCATGATGAACGTGGACTTCGAGGCCCCGGACGCCGAGACCCTGGCAAACGCCATGACGGAATCCCTCTCCGGCGTCACCACCGCCCAGATCACTTACGCCGCCCGGGATTCGGACTTCGACGGCTTCGACATCAAGGAAGGGGATTACCTGGCCCTGGAGGAGGGCAAGCTCTTCGGCACCGATGGGTCCCTCCACAGCCTCCTGGAGAAGCTGGCGGCGGACGCGGCGGACCGGGACGCGTCCTTCATCTCGTTGTACTTCGGCGAGGACGTGACGGAGGAGGACGCTCAGGAAGCCGGAAAGTTCTTTGAAGGCGCCTGCCCCGGAGCGGAGGTCATGGTTCTCTCCGGCGGACAGCCTGTGTACTATTATATTATCTCTATGGAATGATAAAGAGGCCCGGACCGTTTGGGTCCGGGCCTCTCCTTTGATTGAAAGGAGGCTCCCGCATGACCGTCGGACGCTTCGCCCCCTCCCCCAGCGGACGCATCCATCTGGGGAACATTCTCTGCTGTCTCCTGGCCTGGCTCAGCGCCCGGCGGAAGGGCGGAAAAGTCGTCCTGCGGATCGAGGACCTGGACGCCGCCCGCTGTCCCATGCGATACGCGGAGCAGATGATCAAGGACCTTCGCTGGCTGGGACTGGACTGGGACGAGGGTCCTGAAATTTCCGGGCCGGACGAGCCCTATTTCCAGAGCCAAAGAACGTCGCTCTACCAAGCCGCTTTGGACCGTCTGGAGACCCAGGGGCTGATCTATCCCTGCTTCTGCACCCGGGCGGAGCTCCACGCCGCCAGCGCCCCCCACCGGGAGGACGGCCAGACCGTCTACGCCGGGACTTGCCGAAGCCTCACCCCGGCTCAGCGGGCGGAGCGGGCCAGGCTTCGTTCCCCCGCCCTGCGGCTCCAAGTGCCCGACGCGGCGTTTTCCTTTATAGATGGTCATATGGGATATTACGCGGAAAACTTAAAGCGGGACTGCGGGGACTTTCTCCTCCGGCGGTCCGACGGCATGTTCGCCTATCAGCTGGCGGTGGTGGTAGACGACGCCGCCATGGAGGTGACGGAGGTGGTTCGGGGCGCGGACCTGCTGTCCTCCACCCCCAGGCAGCTGTACCTGTACCAGCTCCAGGGCCTGACGCCGCCGGAGTTTTACCACTTTCCCCTCCTGCTCTCACCCGACGGGCGGCGGCTCTCCAAGCGGGACGCCGACGCGGGACTGGACAGCCTTCAAGGGCGCGTCACAGCGGAAGAACTGCTGGGAAAGCTGGCCCAATTGGCGGGCTTCCATCCCTCCGGAGAGCCCGCTCCGGCGGCTGAACTTCTGGAGGAGTTTTCCTGGGAACGGGTGCCCCGAGAGGACATCCGGCTGCCGGAAAACCTGTTCGCGTAACCAAGACAAAACCGGGGACTGACGTCCCCGGTTTCTTCTTTACAGAAAGGTCTCGATCTCCTTGGGCTCCTGGAAGTTCTTCTCCAGCATGGCAACATGGGAAAGGAACGCCGGATCGTCGAAGTACTTGGCGTGGTGGGTGCACTTCCGCACGCAGGATTGGCACTTGATACAGGTCCCCGGCACCTCCGCCACGTTCTTCGGATCAATGGCCCCCATGGGGCAGGTCCGGGCGCAGACGCCGCAGTTACAGCACTTGCCCAGGTCCGTCCGGGGTTTGGCTTTCAGGAATTTCACCGGCTCTCCGTCCAGGCCCTTGGGTATGTAATAAGGCGCTTCCGGGTCTCCCGGGACCTCTACCGGCGCGGGAATTTCCATCAGCTCCCGGAGCTTCCCGGCAATCGCCTTGGCGAAGGCGCGGATGGCCCGCTGGTCATCCCAGTCGGGGCGGCCCTCCCCTAAGGCGTCCGTAAAGGCGTGACGGCCTGGGAAGGCTCCCGCCGCCACCGTGTGAAAGCCCTTTTCCTCCAGCAGGGCGCAGAGCTCCGCCAGGGAGTTTTCATAGGCCCGGTTGCCAAAGGTTACCGCCGCCACCGCCAGGGCCCCGTTTCCCTGAAGCCTGGCCTGGAAATCCGGCGCGATCTTGTTGGGCATCCGGCCCGCGTAGGTGGGCGAGCCCACCACCACAAGGTCCCCGGGGCCGAACGCGTAATCCGCGGCCCGCTCGTCGGGCTTCCGGAAGCCGTGGAACACCGCCTGAGGCAGTCCCAGTTCCTCTTCCAGGCCCGCCGCCAGGGCGCGGACCACCTTCTCCGTCACGCCGGTCGCGCTGTAACAGAGCGCGTGTATCTGTCTCACTTCCATGGCAGACCCTCCAGTCTCACAGGGAAAAATCCTCCTCGCTGAGCTTCCTGGTGTCCAGCGCCGCCGGACGGGGCGGCACACGCTTCAGCGGGTCGTAGCGGAAGGCGCGGCAGGAGTGCTCCACCGGCACCACACCCCGCTTGACGCAGGCCACCTCCCGCTCGTTCAGCTGCTGGCCCCGCTTGCAGTAGGCGCAGCGGGGATCGATGTCCTTTCGGAAGAGCACAGGGCCCTCCCCCTTTCCAAATGGCTTTGAGGAAGCTCAGATCGTGCTCAGGCAGACCCGCTCGTTCTCGGCGGCGGCGTTGATCCCGATGATGGGTTCCTCGTAGCTGTTGATAATTTTTGTCGCCATGGGGTCCTCCAGCTCCTTCTGGATGGTCCTCCGGAGATTCCGGGCCCCGTAGGTCCGGGAGTAGGACTTCTTTGTCAGGAAGTCCACCAGGGTGGCGTCGTAGGTGAAGGTGATGCCCTTCTCCTTCAAGGAGTCCCGCAGCTCATCCAGCATGATGCGGGCGATGGACTGGAAGTCCTTCTCCGAGAGGCGGTTAAAGGTGATGACGGCGTCCACCCGGTTGATGAACTCAGGGCGAAGGAACTGCTGGAGGGCCTTCATGGCCTTTTCGCTGTCCTGCTGGCTGAGGCTCCGGTCAAAGCCCACCGTCCCCTCTTTGGTAGCGCTTCCCGCGTTGGAGGTCATGACGATGATGGTGTTTTCAAAGTTCACCTTCCGGCCGTGGGCGTCGGTGATCTCTCCGTCGTCCAGAATCTGGAGCAGCACGTTCAGCACGTCGGGATGGGCCTTCTCAATTTCGTCGAAGAGGATCACGGCGTAGGGCTTCCGGCGGATCTTCTCCGTCAGCTGGCCCGCCTCGTCATAGCCCACGTAGCCCGGGGGAGATCCCACAATCCGGGACACGGAGTGCTTTTCCATGAACTCCGACATATCCAGGCGGATCAGGGCGTCCGGGGTGTTGAAAAGGTCCGTGGCCAGCTGCTTCACCAGCTCCGTCTTCCCGACGCCCGTGGAGCCCACGAAGATGAAGCTGACGGGCTTATGCTTCGGGGAGATGCCCACCCGATTCCGGCGGACGGCGGCGGAGACCGCCTCGATGGCCTCATCCTGGCCGATGATGTGATCCTTCAGCCGCTCTTCCAGCTGGCTGAGGCGCTGGAACTCCTGCTCCCGGATGCGGGAGGCGGGAATCTTGGTCCACAGCTCGATGACGTGGGCCAGGTTCTCCATGGTCAGCTGGGGGCGGCCCTTTTCATCGATGACGCTGAGCTCCGTGGAGAGCTGGAGGTCACGGCTTTTCAGCTCCGCCATGCGGGCGTAATCCTCCTCGGATTTCTCCTCCTTCTCCTCCAGCATGGTCCGTTCCTTGGCGTAATCGTCCATCTCCCGCTGGATCTGCATCCGCCGGGAAATGTCCGGGTCCTTCAAATTCAGGTCGGAGCTGGCCTCGTCGATGAGGTCGATGGCCTTGTCCGGCAGAAAGCGGTCCGTGATATACCGCTCGCTGAGAAGCACCGCCTGGCGGAGGATGCCCTCCGTCAGCTGCACGCCGTGGAACTCCTCGTACTTGGGAGCCAGACCCTTCAAAATCTTGATGGAGTCCTCCACCGAGGGCTCGTTCACCGTCACCGGCTGGAAGCGCCGCTCCAGGGCGGAGTCCTTTTCAATGTGCTTGCGGTACTCGTTGAAGGTGGTGGCGCCGATGACCTGGATCTCCCCCCGGGAGAGGGCAGGCTTTAAAATGTTCGCCGCGTTCATGCTGCCTTCGGCGTCTCCCGCCCCCACCAGGTTGTGAACCTCGTCGATCATCAAAATGATGTTCCCCAGGCGCTTCACCTCGTCGATAAGCCCCTTCATCCGGCTTTCAAACTGGCCCCGGAACTGGGTGCCGGCCACCAGGGCCGTCAGGTCCAGGAGATAGACCTCCTTCTCCCGGAGCTTGAAGGGCACGTCGCCCGCCGCGATGCGCTGGGACAATCCCTCGGCGATGGCGGTCTTGCCCACGCCGGGCTCGCCGATAAGACAGGGGTTGTTCTTCTGGCGGCGATTCAGGATCTGAACCACCCGCTCGATCTCCTCCGCCCGGCCGATCACCGGGTCCAGCTTGCCGTCCTTGGCCTTCTGGGTCAGGGAGATGCAGTAGTTCTCCAGGTACTTCCGTTTGGCGTTCTTGGGGGACTCCTTTTTCTCCCGGCGTTCGCTCCTGCCCTCCTCGGCGCTCTCTTTTGAGGACTCCCCGCCGGAAAACAGGCGGTTCAGGAAGGGGAACGTGACGGTCTTGCCCTCTTCCTCCTCGTCGCCCTCCTCCCCGCTGGGCAGGTCCTCAATGTTTTCCACGCCGTTCATGGCCTGCATCATTTCGCTGTTCAGGGTCTCCAGGTCCTCGTCGGAGATCCCCATGCGCTTCATCATGTCGTCCACCTGGGGAAGCCCCAGCTCCTTGGCGCATTTCAGGCACAGGCCCTCGTTGATGGTCCTCTCGCCGTCCAGCTTGGAAATGAACACCACGGCGACGTTTTTCTTGCATCTGGAACAAAGTGTCGGCTGCATAGCTCTTAAACCTCCACGCGCCCTCCGGCGCTGATCATTTGATATCGGGCCTCATGGAGGCCCCCCGGCCAAACCGGGGAAATTGTCATATCCCCAGGAACTTCAAAGCATCCAGGGGCGTATGCGTTGTAAAAAACCGGAAAATTTTCCCGCTCTCTCCAGCATCGAAGGAGACGCCCATCAGACGCAGCGTCCACACCGCCAGAAACAGCAGCAGCGCCCCCTCCGCCAGACCGACCAGGCCGCCGCCGAAGGCGTTGAGCCCATGGAGGCCCGGCAGCTTTAAAACCGCGTCCAGCATCTGTACCAGCAGGTGCAGGGCCAGGGTCAGCAGAAGGAAGGAGAACAGATACAAAAGGCCGTAAAGCACGGACTGGGCCAGGCTCTCCACCAGCGCCGCCGCCAGGGAGGCCCCCGTCTCCCGGACGCTCTTCTCCGTGCGGTCCGCCAGGGCGTCCCGCCGGGCCTGATCCACGCCCAGCAGGTCCAGCAGTTCCGCCAGGGGCAGTTCCTCCCCCGGTATCTTCGCGGGGCGCCGCTCCTGAATGGCCTCATCCAGACGGGCCTCAATCCGCTTCTCAATGACCGGGGCGATGAGCTTTGCCGCCGGAGCCGCCAGGGCTGAGGCGATAATCCCCGCCCCCGCCAGAGACAGGGCCAGCACCAGCAGCCCCGCCAGAGTCCGCAGCAGTCCTTTCCAGGCTCCCCAAATCGCGAAGCCCGCCAAAACCCCTACGGCGATGGCATCTATTATAACAGGTGTCGTCAAACTTTCCTACCTCTTCCCATGTAAACGTTTTGTGAACACGCCGCTTATTTTCATGCAGCTAAGGCAAAAACAGGCTGGCGGAACCGGCGGACAGCAGCAGGGCCGACCCGTCGGGCCGCATTAGGACGCCCTTGGCGTCCCCCGTTCCCTGAAGGGTGGCATAGGGCTGGAGATCCTGGTTATAGACCGCCAGACGGTCCGAGTAGAGCAC
The DNA here is from genome assembly GCA_947244595.1 of uncultured Oscillibacter sp. Taxonomy (GTDB): domain Bacteria; phylum Bacillota; class Clostridia; order Oscillospirales; family Oscillospiraceae; genus Oscillibacter. The sequence continues at coordinate 7,165 of CAMXKT010000041.1, forward strand.
CGCCAGATAGCGGCCGGAAGCGGAAATGTCCAGCACCTCTTCCCGGACGTCCAGGGAACCCAGAACCTCGCCGTCCTTATCCACGGTGACCAGCCGCCCCACGCTGCCGGAGCGGTAGCGGTTCAGGAGCAGGGCCGTGAAGCCCGTGCCCCCCAGTTCGTATTCCCGGAGATAGGAACCGCTGTAGGAATAGGACCCGGTGATCTCCCCATTGGCTCCGGCAAAGGTCAGAGCCGTGTCGGAGACGGTCACCAGCCGCCCTTCCTGCTCCCCAATGGCGGCCACCAGGCCGCCGGAGATGCTGTAATCCGCCGAGGGCTCCGTCTCGGGCATCTTGTAGAGCACGATGTTACTGACAAAAACGCCGTTCTCCTGGCCCAGCGTTACCGCCGCCAGGGCGTCTCCCAGGACATACCCGTCCGAGACGAAGCGCTGGGAGGATTTGTACTCAAAGGCCGGCTCCTCTCCCAAGGCCCGGTCATAGACCTTGACGCTGCCCTTATATCCCTTCTTCTGGGCCGTCACCGCCAGCTCGCCGTTTTTGTTCAGCGCGGCAGATATGTAAGGTTCCTCCTCGTCGGCGGCAAGCTCCAGCAGCAGGCCCGTCTGGTCCAGCACGTACAGCGACGTACCCCCCACGTCGTAGGCTGCCGCCCGCCCTCCGCCGGAGACCAGGGCGGGAGCCGTCATGGTCACAGGGGCGGACCAGACCTCTTCCCCCGCGCTGTTGTAGAGGCTCAGCGACGCGTCCGACAACACCACCAGGCTCTCCCCCAGGAGGGCAAAACGGTTCTTGGACGCGGCGTCATAGTGGTAGACCGTCGCGCCTCCCGCCTGCTCCGAGCGCCCGTAGTGGAGGTAGCGCCGGAGAATGTCGAAGCCCGTTCCGTCCCGATAGGCCGCGAAGAGCACCACCAGAAGCACCGCCGCCAGCAACAGAATAAAGCTCAGGAAGCTGCGGATGGGGTGCTTGCCCTCTTTGGACTTGTCCACGCGTTTCTCACTCATTCAGCCGTTCATCCTCATACCAGATTCTTGTCAGGTACAGCCCGCCGGGGGGCACCGTGGGCCCCGCCAGGGTCCGGTCCCCGCTCTCTAGAATGGCGGGGATATCCTCCGGGGCGAATTTCCCCTCGGCGGCGTAGAGCACCGTTCCCGTGATGGCCCGGACCATGTTGTACAAAAAGCCGTCGGCGCAAACCCGAAGCTCCAGCAGGTCTCCGTTCCGGGTGACCTCGCACCAGTAGACGGTCCGGACGGTGGTCTTTGTCTCCGTGCCCACGGAGCGGACGGCCCGGAAATCGTGGGTCCCCACAAACATATGGGCCGCCCGGTTTAAAAAGTCCTCGTCCAGCCGTTTCGGGTAGAAATAGGCCCGGTTCACGTAGAAGGGATTTTTGAAGCGGGAGTTGTAGATGCGGTAGGTATACTCTTTCTTGACACAGGATCCGATGGCGTTAAAGTCCTCCGGGACCTCCACCGCCTCCCGGACGGCGATGTCCTCCGGGGTGTGGGTGTTGATGGCGTAGGGCATCCGGTCGATAGGGATGCGGCTCTCCGTGCGGAAGTTGGCCACATACCGCTCCGCGTGGACCCCGGCATCCGTCCGGCCGCAGCCCGTCAGGTGGACGGGGCCGCCGCAGACCTTGGAAATGGCCTTCTGCAATGTCTCGCAGACGGAGGCGGCGTTTTTCTGCACCTGCCAGCCGTGGTAGGCGGTGCCGTTGTAGGTGAGTTTTAAGGCGATGTTCCGCATGTGCCGCCTCCTTTCGTTTCAGTCCCAGGTGAGCCTGGGCCAGTCCTCCCAGTGGTAGCCGCCCGGCGCGACGTCCCGATCCTCTACGGCTACCCAGTCATGGAGTAAAAACTCATAACCCAGGCCATTTTCATCCCGGCAGAAAAAGGTCAGGGCCATCCGGTCCCCGGGCTGAGCCTCTGCGGACAGCTTGCCGCAGGAGTATCCGTCCAAGCGGTCTCCCGCCTCCGCCGCCTGTTCGGCCACGATCTCGTAATTCCGCCGGAGGCGGAACACATGGTCTGCTGTCTCCAGGGCACCGGCAGCGTAATTTTTCGTATACAGCTCCGCGCCGCACTCATACACGGCAAAGACGCCCTTCAAATACTCCGCCTGGGTCCGCCCTCCCTGGGGATTGCATTGGACCGGCAGCAGCTCCCCTGTGTCGTACACGCCGCCTAAGTTTTCCCGGCACTCATCCCCGCTGTCCCACGTCACCAGATCCAGGGCAAATTCCAGCCGCCCCCTGTTCAGGGGAATTTCAAGCACGCCGGTAAAGGCGCCTCTTCCGTCACTGGCAAGGGGCGCGGAGCCCTCCCCCACCGAGCCGCCGTCCCCGGTCCACAAAATCTCGGCTCCGGTATCCTCCCGCCACTCCTTCAGCACGGCGAAAACCTCCAGGTCCAGGCAGCGCTTCTCCATGTTCACGGAGGGGGTAAAACTCCAGTTTTGGACCAGCCTGTCCATCTCCTGTAATTGGGTATAGACCGTAGACTCCACAGAGCGGATATCGTCCATAATGGCCATCTGCGCGTCGGATACCCGGTGTTCCAGATTCTCCAGCCGCTTCCCCTGCCAGAGGTTCACCGCCAGTAGGATGACACATAGGAACGCCGCAACCTTTCCCCAATCCCGTTTTTTCTTCTCCATCGGGGTCTCCTTTCTCACAGCCCAAAGGCCCGCAGGGCGATGACCCCCGCCAGGATCAGAACCCCCAGGGTCAGGGCGATGTAGTCCCGGCGCTCGTACTTCAAAACATGGAGCTTCGTCCGGCCCTCGCCGCCGTGGTAGCAGCGGCATTCCATGGCCGTGGCCAGCTCGTCCGCCCGGCGGAAGGCGCTGATGAACAGGGGCACCAGGATGGGCACCAGGGCTTTGGCCTTCTCCATCAGGTTCCCGCTCTCAAAGTCCGCCCCCCGAGCCTTCTGGGCGGACATAATCTTGTCCGTCTCCTCGATCAGAGTCGGGATAAACCGCAGGGCGATGGACATGATCATGGTCAGCTCGTGGACGGGGACGTGGAAGCGCTTCAAGCCGTTCAGCAGCCGTTCCAGGCCGTCGGTGAGGCTGATGGGGCTGGTGGTGTAGGTCATGAGGAAGGTCCCCATGATGAGGAGCATGATGCGCAGAACCATAAAGGCGGCATTCCGCAGGCCCGTCTCCGTGATGTGGAAAGGCCCCCAGGCCCAGAGAACCCCCTCGCCGGGGGTAAAGAACAAGTTCAGAATACCGGTGAACACGATGATGAACAGCACCGGCTTCAAGCCCTTCACCAAGGCCTTCAATCCCACCCTGGAGATCCGGACGCAGACCGCCAGCACCAGGGCCATCAGGCCGTAGGCCAGGAAGCTCCCGGCGGTGAACAGGGCTATGATATACAGAATCACCAGCAGGATTTTTGTCCGGGGGTCCAGCTTGTGGGCCACGGTATTTCCCGGGAAATACTGGCCCAGGGTGATATCTTTTAACATGAGGCCCCTCCCCTCTTGAGGGCCAGGAGCTGCTTTTCCAGGGCCTCCACGGTGTAGACGGCGGGGTCAATGGGGACACCCCGGTTCCGGAGGGCCATGGCCACCCGGGTAATCTGAGGCACGTCCAGTCCGGCGGAGAGGAGCTCCTCCGCCCGGGTGAAGACCTCCGCCGGGGTCCCGCTCATGAGGACATGGGCGGATTTCAGCACCAGGATGCGGTCCACATTCTGGGCGATCTCGTCCATGCTGTGGCTGACCAGGATGATGGTGGTCCCCTTGTTCCGGTGGTACTCCCGGATGTTGGCCATCAGGTTTTCCCGGCCTGCCGGGTCCAGGCCCGCCGTGGGCTCGTCCAGCACCAGGACCTTGGGCTCCATGGCCAGGACCCCCGCCAGGGCCACCCGGCGCTTCTGGCCCCCGGAGAGCTCGAAGGGGGACTTCTCCAGGTGCTCGTCCCGGAGGCCCACCAGGCGGGCGGCCTCCCGGACGGCGTGGTCCAGGGCCTCCCCCGTCTTCCCCTGGTTCTTGGGGCCGAAGGAGATGTCCTTATAGACCGTCTCCTCGAAGAGCTGGTACTCCGGGTACTGGAACACCAGCCCCACCTGGAAGCGGACGTTCCGTATTTTTTTTGGCTCGGCCCAGATGTTTTTTCCCTCCAGCAGGATCTGTCCGGATGTGGGCTTCAAAAGGCCGTTCAAGTGCTGAATCAGGGTGGACTTTCCCGACCCGGTGTGGCCGATGACGCCCAGGAACTCCCCCTGCTCCACGGCAAAGCTGACGTCCTCCACCGCGCTGCGCTGAAAGGGCGTCCCAATGCCGTAGGTATGGGTCAGGTTTTTAATCTCCAGGATAGGCAAGGCTTGGTCCCTCCGTCAGTCATTCTTCAAGGTCCCGGCGATGGCGGCGGCACAGTCCTCCACCCGCAGGGCGTTCAGCGGCAAATTCCAGCCCTTTTGCCGAAGGCGGTCCAGCAGGTCCACGGTGTCCGGAACCGTCAGGCCCAGATGGCGCAGGCGGGCCACCTGGCTGAACACCTCCTCCGGCGTTCCGTCCAGGTCCACACGGCCATCGTTCATGACGAGGACCCGGTCCGCGCCTTCCGCCTCGTTCATGTGGTGGGTAATCAAGACCACCGTGATGCCCTTTTCCTTATTTAAACGGTGGATGGTGGACAGCACTTCCCGCCGACCGATGGGGTCCAGCATGGCGGTGGCCTCGTCCAGGACAATACAGGCGGGCTCCATGGCGATGACCCCGGCGATGGCGATGCGCTGCTTCTGCCCGCCGGAGAGAAGATGGGGCGCATGGGTGACGAACTCGTCCATACCCACGGCTTTCAGGGCCTCATCCACCCGGCGGCGGATCTCCTCCGTGGGGACGCCCAGGTTCTCCGGGGCGAAAGCCACGTCCTCTTCCACCACGTTGGCAACGATCTGGTTATCCGGATTCTGGAACACCATGCCCACCCGCTGGCGGATGGCCAGGAGGAGGTTTTCATCCAGGGTGTCCATACCCTCCACGTAGACCTTCCCCCCGGCGGGGAGCAGGACTGCGTTGAAGGTCTTGGCCAGGGTGGATTTTCCGGAGCCGTTGTGGCCCAGGACAACTACAAAGCTGCCCTTTTCAATTTCCAGGTCCACGCCCCGGAGGGCGTAGACGGGCTTCTGCCCCTCGTCCGCCGGGTAGGCGAAGCGGAGGCTCTCGGTTTGGATCATGGTTGGCATTATTTTCCCACCTTCTGCGTTGCCGTCGCTTCAGCCTGGTCCATCACCAGACTGCCAGAGCGCGCTAAAGTTCTTTTGCCTCCTTTTCTTTCAAGAAAAGGAGGACCACCGGCCCGTAGCCCCGCAGGGCAGGGCCAGTCCGGTCTGCGTCACGGGAAGGCCCAGCTCGTCCCAGGCGCACTTCCCGCCGTACTTCTCCTTCACCAGCAGGTTCAAAAGATAGCCCAGCACCGACGGAGCCAGGCCCGTGGTGTAGGAATTGATGAGCACAAACAGGGGCCTGTCCGACAGCACCCCGGCGCAGAGCTTCACAAAGGGATACAGGTTCTCCTCCAGCTTCCAGACCTCGCCGCCGGGGCCCCGGCCATAGCTGGGCGGGTCCATGATGATGGCGTCATAGGTCTTCCCCCGGCGAATTTCCCGCTCCACGAACTTGGCGCAGTCGTCCACGATCCAGCGGATGGGGGCCTCGGCCAAGCCGGACAGCCTGGCGTTCTCCCTGGCCCAGGCCACCATGCCCTTGGCGGCGTCCACGTGGCAGACACTGGCCCCGGCCCTGGCGCAGGCCACAGTGGCCCCGCCGGTGTAGGCGAAGAGGTTCAATACCCGGACGGGCCGCCCGGCGTTCCGGATCTTCTCCGCACAGAAATCCCAGTTTACCGCCTGCTCCGGAAACAGGCCCGTGTGCTTGAAGTTCATGGGCTTCACCTGGAAAGTCAGATCCCGGTAGCGAATTTTCCAGCTCTCCGGCAGGGCCTTTTTCTCCCAGTGTCCCCCGCCGGTAGAGGAGCGGAGATAGCGCCCCCCGGCCTTCCTCCAGGCCGGATGCTCCCTGGGCGTCTCCCAGATGGCCTGGGGATCCGGGCGCACCAGGACCTGACGGTCCCAGCGCTCCAGGCGCTCTCCGCCGCCGCAGTCCAGCAGCTCATAGTCCTCCCACCTGTCCGCGATCCACATGGCCGGTCCTCCCGTTCTCCATAATATAATAAATTAGGTTATTATACCGCTCCTATGGGCATTTCGTCAACCATTCCTTGAATCACATAATTCATTTTTTGTAGGAGTACAATACATATAGGACAGTAGAAGAAGAAAGAAGTAGAAGGAAGAG
>CAMXKT010000042.1 GCA_947244595.1 uncultured Oscillibacter sp.
GTGGTTCCAGCGGAGACGGTGGTTCCAGCGGAGACGGTGGTTCCAGCGGAGACGGCGGTTCCAGCGGAGACGGCGGTTCCAGCGGAGACGGCGGTTCCAGCGGAGACAGCGAAGCGCCTTCCAACCCCGGTAAGCCCTCCGGGGGCGACACTGTGGGCGGCGCGGTGGTGGACCTCATCACCAGCGGCCTGGACAGCGCCACCGCCCGGATCGACGCGATCCAGAGTCAGCTGAACGCTTCCCTCAATCAAATCAAGCGTCCCACCGCCGCCGTGGCAGGGGACTTGGCAAACCTCTGCGGAGAGCTGGACGTCCTGCTGCGGGACCTGGACGATGCGGAGGACCTGACGGCGGCCCTGGGCCGGTCCGCCGGGACGCTGCGGGACATTCTGGAGGACGTGGACGCCCTGCGGACCGTGCTGAACGGCTATGAGCCCACTCTCCAGGAGGCCCTGGCCAACGCCGGGACCCTCAGCGCTTCCGCCGTTACCACCATTCAGGACACAGAGACCCTGCTCGCCGACGCGGAGAATCTGGCCCGGTCCACGGGGACGAACCTGGACGAGGGGACGAAACAGTCCCTCCGGGGCCTCTCCGCCGCGCTGCGGCAGACGGCCAAGGCCCTGGCTACGACCAAACAGGTGAAGGAGGCCAAAAACACCGTTACCCAGATCATCGAAGACACCTGGAACGAGTACACCGGAGACGTGAACAATATCCTGCTGATGGACGCCACGGCGGAGCCGGTTTCCCTGACGGATGAGCGGAATCCCGCTCCTTCCAGCATCCAGGTCCTGATCCGCACCCAGGAGATCAAGACGGAGGACGCGGAGGAGACCGAGGCCTCCTCCGCCGGGAAGGAGCAGACCACCTTCTGGGGCCGGGTGACCCAGATGCTCCGGGACTTCTGGAACGCCGTCACCGGCGTCTTCCGCTGACGGGAGGGGAACCCCATGATCGAGAAAATCGCCCATAAGCTGACCCGCAAGCCCAAGCTGGTGGCCCTGATCGCCGTGCTGATGCTGATTCCCTCCATCATCGGCTACGCCGCCACCCGCATCAACTACGATATCCTCTCCTACCTGCCCCAGGACCTGCCCTCCTCACAGGGAGAACAGCTGCTGGAGGAGCCCTTTAAAATGGCGGCCACCAGCATGCTCATCGTGGAGGGCATGCCCGCGGGCTACACCAACCGGCTGATCCAGGACATCCGGGACGTCCCCGGCGTGTCCAGCGCCGTGTGGCTTTCCAACCTGGTGGGCATCCAGGTCCCCGTGGAGATGATTCCGGCGGACCTCCGGGAGATGTTCTTCTCCGGCCAGGCCACCATGATGCTGATTCAGTACGACCACCCCGGGGCCTCCGACGAAACCATGGAGTCCATCCGCCAGGTGCGGAAGCTCTGCAACGAGCGCTGCTTCCTGGCGGGCTTCTCCGTGGTCATCAAGGACACCCGGGACGTGATGGACGGGGAGCTGCCCATCTTCGTGGGCCTTGCCGTGCTGCTGGCATTGGTTGCCATGAGCGTCACCCTGGAGTCCACCGTCCTGCCCTTCGTGTACCTGGCCAGCATCGGCATGGCCGTGGTCTACAACTTCGGAAGCAACATCTTCTTAGGCCAGATCTCTTACATCACCAAGGCCATCGCCGCCGTGCTGCAATTGGGCGTGACCATGGACTACTCCATCTTCCTCTACCATCGCTACGAGGAGGAGCGGGAGCTCTACGACGACAAGCGGGACGCCATGACCCAGGCCATCATCGCCGCCTTCCGGTCCCTCTCCGGCAGCAGTATGACCACCATCGCGGGCTTCCTGGCCCTGTGCTTCATGCGGCTGACCCTGGGACGGGATATCGGCATCGTCATGGCCAAGGGCGTGGTCCTGGGGGTGGCCACGGTCATCCTGGTCCTGCCCTCCCTGGTGCTGATCTTCGACAGGCAGATCGGAAAGCACAAGCACAGGACGCTGATCCCCTCCTTCGATAAGGTAAACGGCTTTATCCTCCGGTATAGAATCCCCCTGGTGGTGCTGACGGTGCTGCTGTTTTTCCCGGCGGTCTACGCCCAGCGCCACGCGGACATCTACTACAAGCTGGATGAGTCTCTGCCCCGGGACCTTCCGTCCATCGTCAGCAACGAGAAGCTGAAAGACGACTTCGACATGGCCACCAGCCATTTCGTGGTCCTTCGGGACGACCTCAGCGCCGCCGACATGGGAGAGATCGAGCGCCGGATGGAGGAGGTCCCCGGCATCACCTCCGTGGTCTCCTTCCACAAGTTGCTGGGGACCGGCGTCCCCGACTTCTTCATCCCGGAGGACGTGCGGAACATGCTCCGCCAGGAGGGCTGGCAGCTGATGATGATCAACTCCAGCTACGCCCCGGCGACAGACGAGGTCTCGGCCCAGCTGGACGCCATGAACGAGATCCTCCACACCTATGACCCTTCCGCCATGATCACCGGGGAAGGGGCCATGTACCGGGACCTGATCGACACCTCGGCGGTGGATTTCCAGGTGACCAACTACATCTCCATTGCCGCCATCTTCCTCATCATCGCCTTTGTGTTCAAGTCCATTTCCGTCCCCCTGGTGCTGGTAGCCACCATTGAGCTGGCCATCTTCATCAACCAGGGCTGCTGTTACTTCCTGGGCACGGAGATTCCCTTCATCGCCCCCACCATCATCAGCTGCGTCCAGCTGGGAGCCACGGTGGACTACGCCATTCTGATGACCTCCCGATTCCAGGAGGAGCTGAAGAAGGGCCTGGACCGGAAAGAGGCCATCCGCATCGCTGCCGCTTCCTCCGACGCGTCCATCGTCACCAGCGCCCTGGTGCTGTTCTGCGCCACCCTGGGGGTGTCCTTCGTCTCCTCCATCGACCTGATTGGAGCTATCTGCGTCATGCTGGCCCGGGGAGCGCTGATCTCGGCGCTGGTGAGCATCTTCCTGATGCCCGCCATCCTCCTGGTCTGTGAGCCGGTGTTCAACAAAACCAGCTGGCATTGGAAGACCCCGGATCCCGCTCCGGCGGCGCTGCCCTCCGGGGAGGCGGAAACGCTTCCCGCCCCCGAGACGGAGACCCTTCCCGCCCCGGAGGAGGAGCCTGTTTCCCCGGAGACGGCTTCCGCGGAAGAGCGTTCCCCGGAGGTGATTTCCATCGAGGTGGAGCCCGCTTCCGCCCGGGCGGAATAACGGAATATCGAAACAGGGCCCCCAGAGGTTTTCCTCCGGGGGCCCTGTCCTTATAATTGCTGTTCAGTCTTCGTCCTTGGCCCAGGCCATGGCGCAGCGCACGGCCCGGCTCCAGCCCTTCAGCAGCTCCTGCCGCCGCTCCTGGGAGATGGCGGGGGAGAAGGTCCGCTCGCAGGCCCAGTTGCCCTTGATTTCCTCCAGGCTCTTCCAGAAGCCGGAAGCCAGTCCCGCCAGATAGGCCGCTCCCAGGGCGGTGGTTTCAATACACCGGGGCCGCTGGATGCCGGCGTCCGACAGGTCCGCCTGGAACTGCATGAGGAAGCTGTTGGCGCTGGCCCCGCCATCTACCTTCAAGGTCCCCAGGGTCAGGCCGGACTCCTCCTTCATGGCCGCCAGCAGGTCGTTGGTCTGATAGGCCAGGGATTCCGTGACGGCCCGGATGAAGTGCTCCCGGGTGACGCCCCGGGTGAGGCCCACCACGGTGCCCCGGGCGTAGGGCTCCCAGTAAGGGGCTCCCAGGCCCACGAAGGCCGGAACCACATAGACGCCCCCCGCGTCCTCCAGCCGGGAATAGATTTCTTCCGTCTGGGCGGCGCTGTCCAGCAGCCGCATCTCGTCCCGGAGCCATTGGATGGCGGCCCCGGCGATGAAGACGCTACCCTCCAGGGCGTAGCGGACCCGACCGTCGGCGCTGGCGGCAATGGTGGTGAGGAGGCCCCGCCGGGAGGAAACCGCCTCCGCTCCGGTGTTCATCAGCAGAAAGCCGCCGGTGCCGTAGGTGCTCTTCACGTCTCCGGGCTCGAAGCCGCACTGGCCGAAGAGGGCGGCCTGCTGGTCGCCCGCGGCGGCGGCAATGGGAATGGAGCCGCCGAACTTGTCCGTCTCGCCAAAGAGATGACTGCTGGGCAGGGCCTGGGGCAGCAGGGATGAGGGAATGCGGAAGTAGTCCAGCAGCTCCTGGTCCCACTGGAGCTTGTGGATGTCGAAAAGCATGGTTCGAGAGGCGTTGGTATAGTCCGTGGCGTGGACCCGGCCGCCAGTGAGGTTCCAGATGAGCCAGGTATCCACGGTGCCGAAGCGCAGCTCGCCCCGCTCCGCCCGTTCCCGGACCCCGGGAACGTTGTCGAGGATCCATTCCAGCTTGCTGGCGGAGAAGTAGGCGTCGGGGATCAGGCCGGTTTTTTGCCGGACCGTCTCCTCCAGCCCGTCCCGCCGGAGCCGCTCGATGCGGTCCGCCGTCCGGCGGCACTGCCAGACAATGGCGTTATAGACGGGTTTTCCGGTGGCGGCGTCCCAGACCAGGGTGGTTTCCCGCTGGTTGGTGATGCCGATGGCGGCGATTTCCCCGGCCTGGGCGTCGGCCTTCTGCATGGCCTCCATAGCGACGCCCATCTGGGTGGACCAGATGTCCATGGGGTCGTGCTCCACCCAGCCGGGCTGGGGATAGATCTGGGGGAATTCCCGCTGGACCACGGCCCGGACCGTCCCCTGCCGGTCAAAGAGGATGCACCGGGAGCTGGTGGTGCCCTGGTCCATGGCGATCACGTATTTTTTCTCGTTCACGTCCGCTCCTCCCCCTCAGGTCACAGGGCGTCCTTGAAGAAGTCGATGATCCCCTGTTCCACCTGGTCCTTGAGGTTGTTGTAGTTGTGGATCTCGTGACGGTAGCCGTCGTAAAGTTTCGTGGTCACCTTGTGGCCGGACTCCTCCAGCCAGGCGGAGACCTGCTTCACGCCCTCGCCGTACTGGCCCACCGGGTCCTCGCCGCCGGCGATGTTGTAGATGGGCAGGTCCTTGGGCACTTTCTCCGCCCAGGCGGGGCCGGTGATGAAGTCAATCATCTGGCAGAAGTAGAGGAAAGAACGGTTGCTGGTGGGCCGGGAGAAGGCGTCCAGGGGGTCCATGGCGTGGTCCGCCTGGACATAGGGGTCGGAGCAGATCCACTCGTTGCCAAAGCGGATTTCCTCCGTGCACCGCTCGCACATCCAGCCCAGCAGCGCTCCGGCGGCGTTGGGGTCGGACTCGCCGCCCTTTCCGGCGTCCACGGCGGCCTGGAGCATGGCCATGCCCTGGTCCAGACCCGGGAAGACGCCGCTGGTGCCGCAGAGGGTGACGGCGGTCAGCTCTTCGCCATAGGCCGTGATATAGTCCCGGGCGATAAAGGAGCCCATGCTGTGGCCGAAGAGGAAGTAGGGAAGGCCGGGGTACTTCTCCTTGACCAGCTTCGTCAGGATGTGCTCGTCCTCCATCATGGTGTGGGGACCCTTGTCTCCCCAGTCGCCCCAGGAGTTGTTGACCACGGCGGTCCTGCCGTGGCCCACGTGGTCGTCCGCCGCCACGATGAAGCCGGCGTCCAGGAACTTGGAAATCATATGGAGATAGCGCCGGGAGTGCTCCCCAAAGCCGTGGACCAGCTGGATGACGCCCACGGGCTTGGCGGCGGGGACGTAGATCCACCCCTGGACCTGGTCCCGCTGGTTGAAGGACTGGAAGCTGATCTCGTGTAACATCGCTGCTCCTCCTGTTCCGGGCGCGTGCGCGCCCCTAGTTTGACCTTTCCGGAAAACAAAGGAATTTATTTAAGTATACCGTGCCCCGCCGCCGCTGTCAACCAAAAGCGGCGGTGGAGCCGCGCCCGGAGAATTTTTCTTAGAAAAGGGCTTGCCATTTGGAGGGAAATCCGTTATGCTATTCATAAAGTCTTTATAAAATGGATGAGGAATGAGGAACCATGACCATATCGCCCACCAACAACATGGACGTGAAGCGGCGCAACCGAGTGAATACCCTGCGCTGCATCTTGGACAGTGAACGAGTCTCCCAGATGGAACTGACTCAGAAGCTGGCCCTCAGCTGGCCCACGATTTTGCAGAACGTGAAGGAGCTGACGGAGCTGGGCTTGGTGCAGGAGGCCGGGACTTACGCCTCCACCGGCGGACGGAAGGCCAAGGCTTACGCTCCCGTGCGGGACGCCCGGGTGGCGGTGGGCGTGGACCTGACGCCGGACCAAGTCAGCGTAGTGCTGACGGACCTGAGCGGGAATCTGCTGCGCCAGGCCAAGGGGGCCCTCCGCTTCTCTCTGGAGGACATCTACTTCAAGTACCTGGGCGGACTGCTCCAGCGCTTTGTGGACGCGAACGGCGCGGGAGAGCGGATCCTGGGCGTGGGGATCGCCCTGCCCGGCGTGGTGGACGAGGAGCGGGGGCTCCTCCGGGAGTCCCACGCTCTGGAGCTGCGGAACGTGCCCCTCGGCCGTTTCAAACAGCAGATACCCTGGCCCTGCCGCTGTCTGGGCGCCGCCCATGCCGCCGGACTGGCGGAGGCCCGCGGCGCGGAAGGGAACATGGTTTACCTCTCCCTGGGAGACACGGTGGGCGGGGCCATCCTCCGGGATGGGGACCTCTACCTGGGGGACCATCTTCGGGCGGGGGAGTTTGGACATACGACCCTGGTCCCCGGAGGCCGCCGGTGCTGGTGTGGAAAGGCGGGCTGTCTGGACGCCTACTGTTCCGCCAAGGTTCTCTCAGACCATGCCGGAGGCAGCCTCCCCGCCTTTTTTGAGGAGCTCCGCTCCGGGGATGCCGAGAAGCGGGAGATTTGGCGGGAGTATCTGGAAAATTTGGCGGCGGCGGTGAATAACCTTCATGTGGGCTTCGACTGCGACGTGATGGTGGGGGGCTGCGTGGGCGCGTACCTGGAGGAGTTTGGGGAGCTGCTGCGGGCGCTGCTGGCGGAACGGAATCCCTTCGAGCAGGACGCCTCCTATTTGAAATACAGCCGCCAGACCCAGGAGGCCGCCGCCGTGGGCGCGGCGCTGACCCAAGTGGAAGCGTTTCTCCAGGGGCTCTGATATAAGCTACATATAAAATAAGGAGCGCCGTTTTAAACGGCGCTCCTGCTTTTAGATTTTACTTTCGCCGCTCCGCTCTTCTCCAAAGACGGCGCGGCAGGTTTCCAGGGCCTTGTCCAGCTTTTGCCGCAGAGCGTCCCCGGTTTCCTCGGCTTCCAGGGCGGCGTGGACGTCCACCAGCTCGAAGCGGGGAGAGGTCCCCTGGGCTCGATGGAGCATGTACATGGGGGCGTAGGCGTAGTTCGTGACCTGGGTTTCACCGGTTTCGTTGTCCCGAGTGAGAGTCAGGGTCAGCACCGCCGTGACGTCCGTGTTAGGTTTCGTCTGGGAGGAAATGAAGTTCCCCAGAGAGTAGCAGACGAAGCCCTGCCGCCCGTCCGGCAGGGTGCGGAGCTCCATGGGCTGGGGCACGTGAGAGTGGCCCCCCAGGATGATGTCCGCGCCGTTTTCAAAGAGGAAGTCGGCCATCTCCTCCTGATACCGGTTCTGGGTCAGCTTGTACTCCAGGCCCCAGTGGATCATCACCGCCACCAGGTCCGTTTCCAGGGCCCGGGCGGACGCCAGGTCCGCGGCCAGACGGTCCCAGTCCGGCTTGGAGAGGGTGGTCAGGTAGTCTGTGTTGAAAACGTTGAGGGCATAGGGGTGCTTTTTGGGGATGGGGATGCCGTTGGTGCCATAGGTGTAGCCCAAAAACGCCACCGAGACGCCCCCCACGTCGGCCACTGCGATGTTATGGCCGGCTTCCTCCTGGGTGCGGCTGGAGCCCACATGGGCCAATCCAACCTCATCCAGCACGTCCAGGGTCCGGCTGAGGCCGGAGAAGCCCCGGTCCAGACTGTGGTTGTTGGCGGTGAGGCAGAGGTCGAACCCCAGGGCCTTCAGGTCCCGAGCCATGTCGTCCGGGGAGTTGAAGGCGGGATAGCCGGAGTAGGGAGGACCGCCGGAGAGGGTGGTTTCCAGGTTGACCACGGCGTAGTCCGCCGCCTCCACATAGGGTCCGGCGGCGGCCATGATCCGGGCATAGTCGTAGCGCTCTCCGTTCCAGGCGTCGTTGGTGACCGGCATGTGGCTCATGGCGTCTCCGCAGACCGCCAGGGTGACAACGGTGGGTTCCGGCGGCGGGGGTTCCTCCGGAACTGCGGGTTCTTCCAAAGCGGCGGGAGACTCCGAGAGCGGAAGCTCCTCCCGGACGGCCGGAAGGGGGGCCGCGGCTCCGACGGGAGAGCCGCCGCAGGCGCAGAGCAGGAGCAGCAGGCAGAGCAGGAGGGCGGAGCGCCGCAGTTTCATAACAAGTTCCCCCTTCCGGGCGGGATAATCCTAGGGATCCCTGCGTTCGTTTTTACCTGATTATAGCGGCTTCTTTTCCGTCTGTCAACGAGGCCGCCGCGCCCTGAGCACTTTTTTCGAGGGGCCAAAATACGTGGAAACCATTGACAAAAGGCGCTTTGGGACCCTATAATGAAATACAGAGACCTGTGGGTCTTCCGGAAGGCCGATTATCTAAAAATCAGAGGTGGAGAGAGATGAAGAGTATTCGAAAGAAGATCACGGTATGCCTGATGGCGACAGTGCTGGTTGCGCTGTTTGCGGTGGGCGCCGCCAGCATCGGACTGAACTACCGGAGCACCATTGCCACAGTGGATCAGCTGATGAGCCAGACCGCCGTTCTGGCCGCCGAGCGCATTGAGCAGGAGCTGACCGCCTACAAGAATGTGGCCATGGACACCGGCCGCATTACCCAGCTGGCCAGTTCCCTCACGCCGGTGGAGGAAAAGAAGGCCATCATCGACGAGCGGGTGAGCCTCCACGGCTTCCAGCGGGGCAATGTGATCGGAATGGATGGAATCAGTATCTTCGACGGGAAGGATTACTCCGACCGGGAGTATGTCCAGCAGGCCCTAAAAGGGAATGTCTATGTCTCTGAGCCCCTGATCAGCAAGATCACGGGGGAGCTGTCCATTATGGTGGCCGCGCCCCTTTATTCCAACCGTGGTCTTATTGCGGGCGTGGTGTACTTTGTTCCGCCGGAGACGTTCCTAAACGATATTGTCTCTTCCATCAAGGTGGGTGAGAACAGCCGGGCCTATATGATCAACAAAAACGGAGACACCATTGCGGATATCACTCTGGATACCATCACCACGCAAAATGTGGAACGGGAGGCGCAGACGGATTCCTCCCTGAAGAGCCGGGCCGCCATTCACGCGGCCATGCGCAGGGGAGAAAACGGCTTCGGCAGCATCAAGGCCAGCGACGGCCCCCGCTTCGTGGCCTACGCGCCCGTGAAGGGAACCGACGGCTGGAGCGTCGCCGTGGCCACGCCGAAGATGAATTACCTGGCCGATACATACTTTGGCATCGTCATCGACATTCTGGTGATTGTCGCCTCTATTCTGGCCTCCATCGTGGTGGCCTTGAAGCTGTCCGGCAACATCAGCGATCCCATGCGTGCCTGCGCCGCGCGGATGAAGCTGCTGGTGGAAGGCGATCTGGAGTCCCCCGTCCCCCAGGTCAGGGGCAGGGACGAGACGGCGGAGCTGACCCGCTCTACGGCGGAGATGGTAACGGGGCTGAATACCATCATCAACGACATCAGCTACCTCCTTACGGAGATGGCGAACCAGAATCTGGACATCCGGTCCCCCCACCGGGACGCCTATGTGGGCGATTTCCAGACCATTCTGCTGTCCATGCGGACGCTGAAGGTGGAACTGAGCAGCACCATGCGCCAGATCAACGCCTCCGCCGGGCAGGTGTCTTCCGCCAGCAACCAGGTGTCCATGGGCGCTCAGAGTCTGAGCCAGGGCTCCATGACCCAGGCCAGTTCCATTGAGGAGTTGGCGGCCACTATCACCGAGATCTCCGACAGCGCCAAGCGGACCTCTGTTGCCGCCGAGGAGGCGGGCCGCTTTGTGGGTCAGGCCGGCGGGCAGCTGGGAGTCAGTGTGGAGCACGTCAAGGAACTCAACGCCGCCATGGAGAAGATCTCCAGCTCCTCCGAGGAAATCTCCAAGATCATCGCCACGATTGAAAACATCGCTTTCCAGACCAATATTCTGGCTCTGAACGCCGCCGTGGAGGCCGCCCGGGCCGGCTCCGCCGGAAAAGGCTTCGCCGTTGTGGCCGACGAGGTGCGTAATCTGGCTACCAAGTCCGATCAGGCCGCCAAGGCCACCAAGGAGCTGATCGAAAGCTCCATTGCCGCCGTCACCGAGGGCAGCCGGGCCGTGGAGAACGTCACCGAGTCCCTGGAGCAGACCAGCGAGTCCGCCGGTCACGTGACCGCCCAAATGGATATCGTGGTGGAGGCTGTGGAAAACCAGACTTCCGCTATCACCCAGGTTACTGAGGGTATCGACCAGATCTCCTCCGTGGTCCAGACCAACAGCGCTACCGCCCAGGAGAGCGCCGCCGCCAGCGAGGAGCTGTCCGCCGAGGCGGCCAGCCTGAAACAGCTGGTGGACCGGTTTACGCTGGCCAGGGACTGAGAAGAGTATTTCAAGACGGCAAAACCGATAAAAAAGGGCCTCGCGGCCATGCCGCGGGGCTCTTTTTTTGTGGAGCATCCCCGAAAATACGGTGAGTACAGAAAATGAGGTTGACAAAATCAGGATTTTTGCTACAATAGATAACGTTCAAAAGGCGTACGCCTTTTTTTCATGGTTTGCGGACAAACCATGAGGATCGGCTGTATACACCTGGAAGACACAAAAATTTTTGGAGGTTTGCAATGAAGAAGTTTTTCAGCATGCTGCTGGCGCTCGTGATGCTTCTGGCTCTCGCGGGCTGCGGCGGCGACACCAAGGCCCCCGCGCAGGATCAGGGCGGCTCCTCTGACGCCGGTCAGACCGAGCAGGGCGGGGAGCCCGCCGACGCCGGAGATTCCGGAGACGCCGCCGCCACCCTGGAGGACGGGATCGGCGACTATCACATCGGCATCGTCACCGGCTCCGTCTCCCAGTCCGAGGACGACCGCCGGGGCGCCGAGGCCTTCCAGGCCAAGTACGGCGAGGATAAGGTCACCCTGGCCATCTACCCCGACAACTTCACCGAGGAGCTGGAGACCACCATCCAGACCATCGTGAACATGTCCGACGACCCCCTGATGAAGGCCGTCATCGTCAACCAGTCCATCCCTGGCACCACCGAGGCCTTCCGCCAGATCAAGGAGCGCCGGCCCGACATCCTCTGCATCGCCGGCGAGGCCCATGAGGACCTGCCCGAGATCGGCTCCGCCGCCGACCTGGTCTGCAACAACGACTTCGTCTCCCGCGGCTATCTGATCATCCGCACCGCCCATGAGCTGGGCGCGGACACCTTTGTCCACATCTCCTTCCCCCGCCACATGGCCTATGAGACCATGAGCCGCCGCGTGGCCGTCATGCGGGAGGCCTGCAAGGAGTTCAACATGGAATTCGTCCTGGAGACCGCTCCCGACCCGACTTCCGACGTGGGTATCCCCGGCGCTCAGGCTTATATCCTGGAGAACGTTCCCGCCTGGGTCCAGAAGTACGGTGAAAATGCCGCTTACTTCTGCACCAACGACGCGCACACCGAGCCCCTGCTGAAGCAGCTGGTTGAGTACGGCGGTTACTTCATCGAGGCCGACCTGCCCTCTCCTCTGATGGGCTATCCCGGCGCTCTGGGTCTGGACCTCACTGAGGAGGCCGGCGACTTTGAGAAGATCCTGGCCAAGGTGGAATCCGCCCTGGTTGAGAAGGGCGCCGCCGATCGCTTCGGCACCTGGGCTTACTCCTATGGCTACACCCTGTCCGCCGGTCTTGCTGAGCACGCCAAAAACGTGATCAACGGAGTCAGCGAAATCACCGACATGGACGCCGTGGCCGCGGCCCTGAACGTCTACTCTCCCAAGGCCCAGTGGAACGGCGCGGGATATACCAACGCCACCACCGGAGTCAAGAGCGACAATGTGTTCCTGATCTATCAGGATACCTATGTCATGGGCGATCCCGGCCACTTTATGGGCAACGCCGACGTGGAGATCCCCGAGAAGTACTTCACCGTCAGCTGATTTAATTTAAGAACTGTCTGCCGCACGGGGAGGAGGACCTGTCCTCCTCCCCGCGCTGGCTTTGACCCGGGGCGGCGCAAGTCCCCGCCTGGCGCCGGGGATCGGCGCGCGGAACAAATGAGATAGGGTGGATGTATGACAAACAACGAGAACCCCTTGCTGCGAATGCAGAATATCAAAAAGGACTTCTTCGGCAACCAGGTCCTCACCGACATCAATTTTACCCTGGGTGAGGGCGAGGTCTTGGGCCTGTGCGGCGAGAACGGCGCGGGCAAAAGCACCTTGATGAAAATACTCTTCGGCATGGACGTCATCCGGGAGACCGGCGGCTACAGCGGCGATATCCTGATCGACGGCCAAAAAGTGGAATTTAACACACCTTTCGACGCGCTGGAGGCGGGTATCGGCATGGTACATCAGGAGTTCTCCCTGATCCCCGGCTTTACCGCCACGGAAAATATCCTCCTGAATCGGGAGCCCTGCAAAAAGAATATTGTTTCAGAGGTGTTCGGCGACCGCCTGAACACTCTGGATTATAAGGAGATGGACCGGCGCTCCGCCGCCGCCATCGAAAAGATGGGCGTCGCCATTGACGCCGAGATGGTCATCAGCGACATGCCCGTGGGACACAAGCAGTTTACGGAAATTGCCCGGGAGCTGAGCAAGGATCAGTTGAAGCTGCTCATTTTGGACGAGCCCACCGCCGTGCTGACGGAAAAGGAGGCTGAAGCCCTGCTGGACTCCATCCGGGGCATGGCCGCCCGGGGCATCTCCGTCATCTTCATCACCCACCGCCTCCACGAGATTCTGGCGGTGTGCGATAAGGTGGTAGTCATGCGGGACGGTTTCGTGGTCCGGGACGTCCCCGCCGACGAAACCAGTGTGGAAGACATCACCAAATGGATGGTGGGCCGGGACGTGCAGAGCGCCGCTGTGAGCGAGGTACGCTCCAACGACGGGGCCCGGACCATTATGTCCATCCAGAACCTCTGGGTGGATATGCCCGGCGAGACGGTGCGGGACGTCAGCCTGGATATCCGGGAGGGCGAGATCCTGGGCATTGGCGGACTGGCGGGCCAGGGCAAGCTGGGGATTCCCAACGGCGTCATGGGCCTCTATGAGGCCGGAGGCAAGGTGACGTTCAACGGCGGGGAAATTCCCCTGAACAATCCCCGGAAGTGCCTGGATTCCTCCCTGGCCTTCGTGTCCGAGGACCGGCGGGAGGTGGGCCT
>CAMXKT010000043.1 GCA_947244595.1 uncultured Oscillibacter sp.
CGCCGCAGAGGAAGTCCCGGAGCCAATGGGCCCGCCGCCGCTTCCGCTCGTCCATATTCCGTTTCCCCCCTCTCCAAACGTCCGAAATCTCATCGGAACATAATAGCAGTTTTGCCGGGGACTTGCAATCCAATTCTGATTTTCCAGCCAAAATTTCTCCCGGTTTTTCGGGGGCTTTGTGGATTCCGCTGATATTTCTCGGGGACTGCCCAGGCTTTTCTGTGCGCTTCGCCGTTGACAGCGGCGGGGAAACCGTGTAAACTACAAAGCACTTCGAACAATTGAACAGCCGCAAAGACGATGAAGAGAAGAGTACGCCGGATGAACCGTCAAAGAGAGCCCCGAGAGGTGAAAAGGGGCACGGAGGGGCCGGCCGAACATGGTCTTGGAGTTGCGCCGCCGACTGCCGCCAAGGCATAGGCCGCGACGGGAGCGCCCGTGACAGCGCGGGAGTGTGCTGGCACTCTGTAAGGCCGCCTCCGCGAGGGGGCGCGCGAATCAAGGTGGTACCACGGCGTAAGTTTGCGCTCGTCCTTGAAGCTGAACGCTTCAAGGGCTTTTTTGTTTGCCCTTCACTTTCCGGTAAAGGAGCGGTTACCGTGAGCGAGTCCATTATCCAAATCCAACACCTGACCAAGAATTTCGGAGGCGGGCCCGACGAGGTCCACGCTCTGACGGATATCAACCTGAATATCCGTCAGGGGGAGATCTTCGGCATCATCGGCCTCTCCGGCGCGGGGAAGTCCACCCTGGTCCGGTGCATGAACCTGCTGGAGCGGCCCACGTCCGGCACCGTCCTGGTGGACGGGAAGGACATGACCGCCCTGTCTGAAAAAGAGCTCCGGCTCCAGCGTAGGAAGGTCACCATGATCTTCCAGAGCTTTAATCTGCTGATGCAGAGGACCTGTTTGAAAAACGTGTGCTTCCCCATGGAGGTTGCCGGGGTCCCCAAGGCCCAGGCCAGGAAGCGGGCGGAGGAGCTCTTGGATCTGGTGGGCCTGGCCGACAAGGCGAACGCCTACCCCGCCCAGCTCTCCGGCGGGCAGAAGCAGCGGGTGGCCGTGGCCCGGGCCCTGGCGACGGAGCCGAAGGTCCTTCTCTGCGACGAGGCGACCTCCGCCCTGGATCCCACCACCACCGTCTCCATTCTGGAGCTCCTCAAGGACCTTAACGCCAAGCTGGGGGTCACCGTGGTGGTCATCACCCACCAGATGAGCGTCATCGAGGCCATCTGCTCCCGGGTGGCCATTCTGGACGGGGGCAGCGTCGTGGAGCTGGGAGAGGTCCAGGAGATCTTCTCCAATCCCACCACCGACGCCGCCCGGCGGCTGGTGTATCCCGGCGGCGTCAGCGTGGAACAGTACCCCGCCAGCACCCGGGCCATCCGCCTCTCCTTCAACGGCGGCACCGCCTACCAGCCCCTGATCGCCTCTGTGGCCATCGACTGCGGCGTGAAGCTGAACATCCTGGGAGCGGACACCCGGAATGTGGGAGGCAAAGCCGTGGGCACCATGCTCCTGGGGCTCCCCGACGATCCCAACGAGGCCGCCAGGGCCCTGAGCTATATCCGTTCCCAGCCCTACATTACCGTGGAGGAGGTGGAGTACCGTGGCTGACGTGCTGGAGATTTTTACCGCCGCCTTCTGGGCGGAGTACGGCGGCATTTTGGCCGAAGGCTTCCTGGACACCCTGGTCATGGTGGCCGCGTCCACGTTCTTCGCCTATCTGATCGGCCTGCCCATGGGCATCATCTGCGTCCTGACCCAGCCCCACGGCGTCCGGCCCCACGGGCCCGTCAACGCCGTGCTGGGGTGGATCATCAACGTCCTGCGCTCCTTCCCCTTCGCCATTTTGATGGTGGCCCTCTTCCCCTTTACCAAGCTGGTCATGGGGACCCGGCTGGGTCTCCGGGGGGCGATCCTGCCCCTGGTGGTGGCCGCCGCCCCCTTTGTCGCCCGGATGGTGGAGACCTCCCTCAGCGAGGTGGACGCCGGGGTCATCGAGGCGGCCCAGTCCATGGGGGCTTCCACGTTCCAGATCGTCTGGAAAGTCTACCTGCCGGAGGCCATGCCCTCCCTGATTCTCGGGGGGTCCATCACCCTCATCGCCATCGTGGGCTACACGGCCATTGCGGGCATGGTGGGCGCGGGAGGTCTGGGAGACCTGGCCATTCGCTACGGACACCAGCGGAACGTCCCCTCCGTCATGTGGGTGACGGTGATCATCCTCATTATCCTGGTCCAAGTGGTTCAATCCGTTTTCAGCCGCCTGTCGGTGCGCATCGACAAGCGTTTGAAATAAAAAGGCCCTCTCCTTCCGGATTCTCCCGGCCCCTCACGCGCGCAGAGAGGACGGAGGCCGGAAGGGAGGAATACCGAAGACCGTTCGGAACAAGTTCATTGTTTTTAAATTGGAGGAACACAATATGAAAAAGAAGATTTTTGCGCTCAGCCTGGCCTTGATTCTGGCCCTGTCCCTGGCCGCCTGCGGCGGCAAGAAGGCCTCGACCCTGAAGGTCGCCGCCTCCCCCACCCCCCACGCCGAGATCCTGAACCAGTGCGTGGATATCCTGAAAGAGCAGGGCATCGACCTGGTGGTCACCGAGTACTCCGACTACGTGGTGCCCAACACCGCCGTGGAGGACGGGGACGAGGACGCCAACTACTTCCAGCACGTCCCCTATCTGGACAACTTCAACGCCGAGCGGGGCACCCACCTGGTGAGCGTGGCCGGCGTCCACATTGAGCCCATGGGCCTGTACGCGGGCAACTCCGCCTCCCTGGACGCCATCCCCGACGGGGGCAAGGTCGCCGTCCCCAACGACCCCACCAACGAGGGCCGGGCCCTGCTGCTGCTGGAGGCCCAGGGCCTCATCAAGCTCAAGGACAGCTCCAATCTGGAGGCCACCCCCAACGACATCGCCGAGAACCCCAAGAATCTGGAGTTCGTGGAGCTGGAGGCCGCCCAGGTCCCTGCCGCTCTGGATGAGGTGGACATCGCCGCCATCAACTCCAACTACGCCCTGGGCGCGGGATTGAACCCCGTGGAGGACGCCCTGGTCATCGAGGCCGCCGACTCCCCCTATGTGAACATCCTGACGGTCAAAGAGGGGAACGAAAACAACGAGGCCGTCCAGGCCCTGGTGAAGGCCCTCCAGTCCGACACGGTGAAGGACTATATCAACAACACCTTCGGCGGCGCGGTTGTACCGGCCTTCTAAGTTACTTTTTTCGAGAAAAAAGTAACCAAAAAAGCTTTTGCTCGCTCTGCCGGTCTGGTGATTAGCCGGGCCGGAGCGACGGCAACGCAGAGTTACTTCGCTATCCAAAAGAGACCCGGGAGGACTCCCGGGTCTCTTTTCTTCATATCCCCAGCCGTTGGCGGAGGGAAGCGGCGGCGCAGAGGCAGGTCAGCAGGGCCAGAGCCCCCGTGCCCCACAGGAGGTTATAGCTCACGGCCTCCCTATCCAGCCGCCGTCCCTCCGCCGCAGAGGCGAAGACGTACAACGACACCAGGGCAAAGGCCAGCGACAGAATGTCCGCCGCCCCCCGCCAGCCCAGGGCGGAGGCCCCCAGGACCAGCAGAAAGCCCGCGCCGGAGACCATGGCTCCCAGGTTCAGCTGTTTCACGTCCCGCAGGAGAAAGCCCTTTTTCCGCTTCATGTAGATACCCTCCGTTGTTTTTTCGACAAGTTTCACAGTCTGTATTCATTTCTCGTAGCCATTGACGATCACGTCCAGCACCCGGGCCGCCACGCTGCCCGCCACGCTGCTGCCGCCGCCGCCGTTTTCCACCAGGGCCACGAAGGCGTAGGGCGCGTCCTCGTTCCGGAGGAAGCCCGCGAACCAGGCGTGAGGGGCCTGGCCCTCCCCCACCTCGGCGGTGCCGGACTTGGCGCAGAGGTCCATATTTGGAAAGCGGCTGGAGCCGTAGGTCTTCTCCACGTTCCCCGCCATGAGCTCCGCCAATCTCTCCGCCGTGCCTCGGTCAATGAGGGCGGCGGTCTTTCGCGTCCAATGGGGCAGGGAGGGAACGCCTAAGCCGTTTTTGGTCTTGAGGATCAGATAGGGCTCCGCCGCTTTGCCGCCGTTTGCCACGGCTCCCATGTAAACCATCAGGGCGCAGGGGTTCACCAGGTCCTTGTCCTGGCCCACCCCGGCCCAGCCCAGGCGGCCGTCGTCCAGGGCCCAGTCGAAGGAGCCCTTGGCGGTGGCGAGGCCGTCCACGCTGTAGCTGGCCGTGAGGCCCGCCTGTTCCGTGTAAGTCCGCAGGGTCTCCGCTCCCAGCTCCACGGCGATCTGGGCAAAGGCGGCGTTGCAGCTGTTAGCGAAGGCGGCGGCGATGTCCTGCTCCCCGTGGACGCCGGAACAGACGATGGTCTCCTCCCCGATCTTAACGGCCCCGGCGCAGTCCCAGGTCCGCTCCTCCAGGTCCGGGATGGTCTCCAGGGCCGCCGTCAGGGTGACGGTTTTGTAAACGGACCCGGGGGTGAAGGCGGAGGACAGGAAGCGGTTCACGTAGGCCCCCTTCCAGCGGTCGTTGGTCTCGATGTCCTCCGGGACGTGCAGGGGGTCGTAGCTGGGGGCGGAGACCATGCAGAGGATCTCCCCGGTCTTGTAGTTGTAGACCGCCACGGTCCCGGCGTGGCCGTTCAGGGCCTGGTAGGCCTCGTAGTTGTACCGGGCGTCGATGGTCAAGGTCAGATCCCCGCCCCGGTCCGCGCCGAAAGCCCCGTTAACGAGGTTCCAGCCCGTCAGCCGGTCGGCGAAGGCGTTCAGCGCCCCGGCGCCGATGTTCCCCTGGAGGTCCCCCACGGCGTGGAGGGTGGCCTTGCGGACGGTCTCGCTGTCGTAGTAGGTCCGCTTCCCGTCCTGGGCGGAGGACAGCACGTCCCCGTCCCGGTCCAGCACCGTTCCGGCGGTAAGCTGGCCCCGGGTGTTGTAGAGGTGACGGTTGAAGGCGGAGGAGGCCCAATCCCCCCCTTGGGTCAGGTAGCGGAAGAGGAAGAAGACCATCCCCGCCGCCAGGGCCAGGGCCAGCAGGAGGCAGACGAAAGCCCGGTTTTCAATTTTCTTCATCCCGGACCTCCTTCCGTCTGGCGCGTCCGCCGCTCCGCCGAATCGCGAAACTTGAGTTTTCTCTCGTATCCGTCGCTTTCAAGAACGCCAGCAGGCCCCAGGCGGACATCATGGCGGAGCCGCCGTTGGACACAAAGGGGAAGGTCACCCCCGTCAGGGGCAGAATATCCACGGAGCCGAACACATTCAGACAGGTCTGGAACACCAGCAATGACCCGGCGGCGCAGGCCGCCAGGCAGTAGAAGCTGCTCCGGGCCGCCCGGCAGGCCCGGACGGTAAAGAAAGCCAGGGCCGCGATGGACCCCACGGCGAAGAGGGCCGTGATGAGGCCCCACTCCTCACAGAGCATGCCGAAGACCAGGTCCGTGTCCGCCGCAGGGACCCGGTGGAGCCAGCCCTCCCCGGCCCCCATGCCGAGTAAGCCCCCGGAGGCCGCGGCGGACATGGTGCGGGTCTGCTGGTAGCCCCGGCCGGAGGCGTCCGCCCAGGCGTGGCCCCAGGCGGCGAAGCGGTCCAGGATGTAAGGCTTGAACTTCACGATGATCCCCGCCCCGAACACCGCGCCGCCGCAGATGAGGGAGAGGGTGGCGAAGTCCCCGGACCGGAGATAGGCCAGCACCAGGAAGGTGACGAAGAAAATCGCCGCCGTGCCGAAGTCGCTCATCAGCCCCAGGAGCCCGACGCACAGGCCGGTGAGGACGATGAAGAGGGTCAGGTTCCGCTTGCGGAAAAGCCGCTCCAACGTGGCGGACCCGGCAAAGATATAGCAGATCTTGGCGATCTCCGAGGGCTGAAAGCTGAGGGCCCCCAGGGAGATCCAGTTTACCGCGCCGTATTTCCGGTTTCCAAGGACCAGCGTCACGGCCAAAAGGCCGATGGATGCCGCCGCCATCACCCAGCGGTTCCGCTGGACCCGGCCCAGATCCCGGAGGAAAATTCCCAGGGTCAGGAAGAGGACCAGCCCCAGGACAATGGCCAGGAGCTGCTTATAGAGGCTCCCCGGCGCGCTGGAGGCGGTGACGGACAACGAGAGGGTGGAGAGGAAAAAGGCGATGGTCTCCATCTCAAAGCCCACGCAGCGGAAGAGCCGCAGGGCCCCGGCGTAGAGCCACATCACCGCCGTCAGACCCAGAAAGGCCAGGGGCAGGCTGGGAGACGCCTCCTCCCCGGCGGCGATCATCAATTGCACGCAGGCCAGCAGCTGGAACACGGTGAGCCACAGGAAGGAGGGCCACATGGCGGCGGGGCGCTCGGCCCGGCGCTTGGCCTCCAGGGTCTCCCGCTCCTCCACGGTCTGGGGCAGGAACAGCAGAGGCACGCCCCCCAGATCGATGGTGTCCCCCATCCGGGCGGGGGCGGAGTACTCCACCCTCTCCCCGTTCAGCAGGACGCCGCCCTTGGAGTCCAGGTCGTAGAGGGTCCACTCCCCCGCCTCGTTCCGGCAGAGGGCGGCGTGCTGCCGGGAGACGCTGGGGTAGTTCAGCCGCACGTCGGCGCTCTTTCCCCGGCCCAGGATGTTTTCCCAGTGGATGAGGGGCACGGAGCCCCCGCCAGGGAGGCTCAGCTGTCCCCAGGTCTCCGGCGTGTGGGGCGCCCGGAGGAGGGACCGGACGGCCCGCCAGAGGATGGCCCCCGCCAGCACCGGGAAGAGGAAGCGGACGAAGGACGTATAGAAAACCCCGACGGCGGGATACGCCGCCAGAAGCTCGGGCAGGGTCATGGCCGGACCTCCTCTCTGGAAGATGATCGTACTATACCACGGATCGGGGGAAAAATCTACCGCGCCGGAAATTTCTTTCTCTCTCCCTGCCGGGGGCGTCCCGCAGGCGCGCGTTGACGGCCGGGACCGGCGGTGATATAGTGAGGGCGGCGAAACCGGAATTTTGAAAGGAGCTGACGGGGATGACGATTCGCGACGCTACGGCGGGGGACGCCGGGCGCATTCTGGAGATCTATGATTACTACGTGAAGAACACGGCGATTACATTTGAGTACGACACGCCGTCCCTTGACGAGTTCAGGGGGCGGATGGAACGGGTCATGCGCCGCTATCCCTATTTGGTCGTTCTGGAGGACGGGCGGATTGAGGGATACGCCTACGCGGGCCCGTTCGTGGGCAGGGCCGCCTACGACTGGTCCTGTGAGACCACCATTTACCTCGCCCCCGGCGCGCGGAAGCGGGGAATGGGCAGGGCGCTTTATGAGGCGCTGGAACAGGCCCTGGGGGACATGGGCATTCTCAACCTGTACGCGTGCGTCGCCTATCCGGAGCGGGACGACGCGTATCTGACGGACAACAGCGCCCGTTTCCACCAGCACCTGGGCTACGCGCGGGCCGGGGAGTTCCGCAAATGCGGCTACAAGTTCGGCCGGTGGTATGACATGTTCTGGATGGAGAAGATCATCGGGGAGCATATGGCGGACCAGACGCCGGTCACGCCCTACCCGGAGCGGAAGAAACGCCCATAACTTTCCGGCGGCCCCCTTCACTTTTCCGGCGTTCTGCCGATATAGAGAGTATAGACCCGTTTACACACGGTGAAAGGAGGCCCCGTCATGGGCGATATGCAGGTAAACAGCGCGTCCTCTTCGGCCTCCTCCTGGCAGAGCCAGAGCGCCGTCCAGGCGAAGGAGAGAGAGGATCCCTCCCTCACCATTCACGAGATGATGAAGGACGCCAAGGAAAAGGCTGACGCCACCCGGGACAAGTTCAACGCCGCCAAGCCCAAGCCCCGCTATGGGGACGCGCCCATGGAGGCCTATTCCCGCCTGGCCCGGGCGAAGCGCCCCTCGGAGGTCAACGCCGCCGCGGGATACGCCCGGCGGCAGATCGCCCGGCTGAAGGCCGCCAAGCAGACGGACCCGGACAACGCCAAGCGCATCCAGGCCGCCATCAACCAGCTGCAGAAGGCCGTCCAGCGGGCGGGGAAGAAGAACCGGGAATTGGACCGGGAGAGGATCGACCAGGCCCGGCAGAAAAAATTGACACAGGAGAAGCGGAGCCGGGAGGCCCGCCGCCAAAAGCAGGAGCTGCTGCGAAAGCAGGCCATGCGGCGGATCCGGGAATCCGGCTATCTTCGGGAGGCGGAAGTGGATAACCGAATGCAGGCTCATATTGCC
Source organism: uncultured Oscillibacter sp. (assembly GCA_947244595.1). Classification (GTDB taxonomy): domain Bacteria; phylum Bacillota; class Clostridia; order Oscillospirales; family Oscillospiraceae; genus Oscillibacter. Next base: position 8,199 of record CAMXKT010000043.1, read on the forward strand.
GCCGTGGACATGGAACTCCGGGAGCAGGCCCAGAAGCTGGCCGGTTCCTTCCAGCCCTCCATGGAGCTGGTGGCGAAACAGTACGCCGCAGACAGCGCCGCTATGGCGCTGCCGGAGGAAGTCCCTCCCGCCGACGGCGGGGAGATCAATTTGCAGGCGTGATACTTTCTTGAAAGAAAGTATCCAAAGAACTTTAGGTCCGTTCTGGCGGTCTGGAAAGTTACCGGGCTGAAGCGACGGCAACCAAGATAAGAGCAACCCCTGAGAAAATCAAGGGTTGCTCTTTACTTTTATTCCTCCGGCTCTTCCGTCTCCACCTCCACGGGCAGCCCGTTGACCTCCACGCCCTCTCCGGCGGGGATGAGGAGGTACTTTCGCCCGTCGATGATCCTCGTCTCCACCAAATAGCTGTAGGCCGGGTCGATGGAGATGGCCGCGTGCTCCGTTTTCACGTCGAAGCGCTTGGCGTCGATGAGGTTCTCCGGGTTCAGCGCCGCGCCGCCGAAGGCCTGGCCGCACTGCTCCTGGAAGGCCGCCGCCTTTTCCTCCGCCACGCCGCAGTCCCGGAGGATGCCGCCGATCTCCCCGGCGGAGAGGGCCAGGGGCTCGGCCTCCTTGTCCTCCTTCCGGGCCTCGATCTTCTCCAGCAGCCGCCCGTGGACCGCCTGGACCACCTCCAGGCTGCACGCGTCCTCCAGGGCTCCGGACAGGGCCCCCTGGAAGGCCTCCCGCTGCTCGGCGGCGGACATGGGGGGTTCTTCCGCGTGGAAGACGGCGTCCAGGAACTCCTGGTGGAGCTGGTCCGGCTTCCGGGAATAAAACAGGGCGTTGTAGATGTTGGCCGCCCGGTCGTCAAAGGCGGGGAAGAGGAAGCCCAGCTCCGGGGCGGAGACTACCTGCCCGGCGGCGCAGCTGTGGAACTCGTTCTCCCCGGGGAAGTAACCCAGCTCCATTTTGCAGGTTTTCACCGGGCAGACGCTGCATAGGATGTAGGAGAACACCTCGTCCGAGCCGTCGGGGTCCGCCTCCCCGTCCTTCCCCCGCCGGGGCACGTCGTAGGCGTCGTGGGCCAGGAGAATGAGGTAGTTGTCTTCCCCCATGTCCAGGGCGTCCATAACGGTCCGATAGAAGGTCTCCCGGATCTCCCCGTCCTTGAGCTGGGACTCCCGCAGGGCGGAGAGGAGGCGGTGCTCGTCGCTGTCCATGACCTGCTGGGTGGAGAAGACCACGTCGATGAGGTTCTTCCCCAGCTGGCCGGAGAGGGACTTTTTCAAGAGGCTCAGGTACTTTTCCGCCTCCTCCAGGGGCATGTTCCCCAGGGACTCGTCCAGGTAGGAGATGATCTCCCGGCTGGAACCGTTGACATAGCAGCCGTAGACCCGGCTGACGGCGCTTTTCTCCGGCCGGAAGCGGCGGCGGAGCTCGCTGACTTCTTTTTGATTCATGATGTTACCTCACGGTTTTCAGCGGCGGGGCCGCTGGAATATTCCGACAGTGCTGTCAAACATACATTCTACTTGAAACGGCCGGGAAATGCAACCGATTTTTTTTACTTGGCCCAAAGGTGTAAATATCATGTAAAGAACGCCGGATTCCCTTGCGAAGAGGGACAGTTTTGTGCTAAGATAAACCATATTTGAAATTTGCTCTTTGAGAGGAGGAGGACTTGTGGGCAGGCTTGGACGCTGGAAGGACCGGATGGGCCGGACCAAGACCGTTCTGGGGGAGAAGGTCCGGGAGGCTCTGGCCTCCGTGCTGCCCATTACGGCCATCGTGCTGGTCCTCTGCCTCACCGTGGCCCCCCTGCCGGTGGACGCGCTGCTGGCCTTCCTGGCCGGGGCGGTGCTGCTGATTCTGGGTATGGGCTTCTTCACCCTGGGGGCCGAGGCCGCCATGACCCCCATCGGCGAGCAGGTGGGCACCCACATGGCCAATTCCCGAAAGGTCTGGGTCATCGTCACCGTCAGCTTCCTCATCGGCGTGGTGGTCACCATCTCCGAGCCGGACCTCCAGGTGCTGGCCTCTCAGGTGCCCGGCATCCCCAGCGCCCTGCTCATCGGGGCCGTGGCCGCCGGGGTGGGGGCCTTCCTGGTGGTGGCCCTGCTGCGCATCCTGTTCCAAATCTCCCTCCAGTGGCTGCTGGTGGGGTCCTACGCCGTGGTCTTCGTCCTGGCGGCCTTCTTTGTGCCCAAGGACTTTTTAGCCGTGGCCTTCGACTCCGGCGGCGTCACCACCGGGCCCATGACGGTACCGTTCATCATGGCGCTGGGCCTGGGCGTCTCCTCCATCCGAAGCGACGAGAACGCCGCCCAGGACAGCTTCGGCCTGGTGGCCCTGTGCTCCGTGGGGCCCATTCTGGCGGTGCTGATTCTGGCCATGCTGTTCCCCGCCTCCGGGGCCTACAGTCCCTCCGCCATGCCCCAGGCGGCGGACAGCCGGGAGCTGGGGGGCCTGTTCCTCTCCGCTTTCCCGGAGTACGCCGTGGAGGTCTTCAAGAGCCTGTTCCCCATCGCCGCTTTCTTCGGGGTCTTTCAGGTCCTGGCCCTGCGGCTGAAGCGGAAGAAGGTCTGGAAGATTGTCATCGGCCTTCTCTATACATACATCGGCCTGGCGCTGTTCCTCACGGGGGTCAACGTGGGCTTCCTCCCGGCGGGCACCTATCTGGGCCGCCAGATCGCCGGGCTGTCTTTCAACTGGCTGCTGATCCCCATCGGCATGCTCATGGGCTGGTTCATCGTCCAGGCGGAGCCGGCGGTCCACGTGCTGAACAAGCAGGTGGAGGAGATCACCTCCGGGGCCATCCCCGGCGGGGCCATGAGCGCCAGCCTCTCCATCGGCGTGGCGGTGTCCATCGGCCTGGCCATGGTCCGGGTGCTGACAGGGGTGTCCATCTTCGCCTTCCTGGTCCCCGGATACCTGCTGGCGGTGGTCCTCAGCTTCTTTGTGCCTAAGATTTTCACCTCCATCGCCTTCGACTCCGGCGGCGTGGCCTCGGGTCCCATGACAGCCACGTTCCTGCTGCCCTTCGCCATGGGGGCCTGCGAGGCCCTGGGGGGCAACATCGTCACAGACGCCTTCGGCGTCGTCGCCATGGTGGCCATGACGCCGCTTTTGACCATCCAGCTGTTGGGTCTTGCCTACCAGTGGAAGCTGAAAGCCCAGCTGGCCCAGGCGGCGGAGGACGAGGAGATCATTGACCTTGTGTATTAAATCTGAGCGCCCAGACGCTTTGAGAAAGGAGGCCCGCCCATGGACAGAGCCAACCTCATGATCGCCATCACGGACCGGAGCCGGGGCGGGGAGTTCGCCTCCTGGTTCCAGGCCCAGGGGGCCACGCTGATTTTGTCGGCCCTGGGCCAGGGCACCGCCGCCACGGAGGTGCTGGACTACCTGGGGCTGGAGGCCACGGAAAAGGCCGTGCTGCTGCTGGCGGCGCCCCGGTCCGGGCGGCTGGTGCGCCGGGCGGCCCGGGAACTGTGGCTGGACGTGCCCGGACGGGGCATCCTGATGGCCGTACCCATCTCCAGCGTGGGCGGGGCCAGGGCCCGTGACTATCTGCTGTCATGGCAGGCGGAGGAGGAGAACGACATGGACAGAGACATCACCCACGAGCTGATCGTGGTCATCGCCAACCGGGGCCACACCGACCAGGTGATGGACGCCGCCCGCTCCGCCGGGGCCGCCGGAGGCACCACCATCCACGCCAAGGGCACGGGGACGGAGCTGGCGAGGAAGTTCCTGGGTGTGTCCCTGGCGGCGGAAAAGGAGATCGTCTTCATCCTGGCCAAGGAGGCGGCCCGGAAGCCCATTATGAAGGCCGTCATGACTCAGGCGGGCATGCACACCAAGGCTCAGGCGGTGACCTTCTCCCTGCCGGTGACGGACCTGGCGGGCCTCCGGCTGCTGGAGGAGGAGTCCTGACCCCAAATGAGAATAAAGAAGGGCCCGGCGCGGAGGAGTTCCGCGCCGGACTTTTTTCATGTTACCAAAAGAACCACATATCCCGCGTAGAGCCCCAGCATGACCAGGCCCTGCCAGCGGTAGAACCGCTCCGTGGCCAGGGGCGGGATCACCGCCACGCAGCACAGCAGCAGGCAGGCGGGCATATCCAGGGCCGTGGTCTGGGCCCCGATGGTCAGCGCCCCGCCGCTGACGGCGGAGCACACCGGCAGGATCATGGTCAGGTCGATGACGTTGGCCCCGATGATGTTCCCCACGGACATGGAGGCTTCCTTTTTGGCGATGGCCGTCAGCGTCGTCACCAGCTCCGGCAGGGACGTGCCGATGGCCACCATGGTGACGCCGATGATGCTGGCGGGGACTCCCATCAGCAGGGCCAGTTCGCTGCCGTAGTTGATGAGGAGCTGGGACCCGATGACAATGGCCGTGATGCCCAGGACGAAGAGGAGAAGCTTTCCCGCCATTTTCCGCCGGGAGATGGTGCGGCGCTTGGGGTGGGCCTCCCGGTCCTCCGCCATGCCCGCCCGGGCGTCTCGGAGGCTGCTCCAGATATACACGCCGAAGACGGCGAACAGCGCCAGCCCCGGCAGGGCCCGCAGGGTGCCGCCCCGGCTGAGAACGAGCAGCAGCGACGCGCCCAGGACCATCAGCAGGGCCTTCAGCTGGAACTGGGAGCGCTTCACCGCCGAGGGGATACACACCAGGGAAATGCCCAGGATGAGCCCCAGGTTGGCCGTGACGGAACCCACGGCGTTGCCCACCGCCAGGTCCACTTCTCCCTGGAGGGTGCCGGTGACGGAGACCGTCAGCTCCGGCAGGGTGGTGGCCAGGGAGACGATGGTGGCCCCGATGATGAACCGGGGCACGCCGGTGGCCTCCGCGATCCACACGGCCCCGTCCAGGAACCAGTCGCCGCCCTTGATAATCAGGAGCAGGCCCAGCAGAAACAACAGCACCGTGATCCAAATTTCCATACAATCCACCGCTTTCCAAAAATTCAGCGAGACTTCTATCCCCCGGGGCAACGCCGAGAATACGGCAGTTGTCCCACGGGATAAAAGTCTCGCTTTTCAGCGGGCCCGGATGGCGGT
>CAMXKT010000044.1 GCA_947244595.1 uncultured Oscillibacter sp.
GCCTCCGTCCGGGCGGGCCGGGCCAACGCCTCCGTGCTGGACCGGATCATGGTGGACTACTACGGCAGCCCCACCCCCATCCAGCAGATCGCCGCCATCTCCTCCCCGGACCCCCGGACCCTGCTGATCTCCCCCTGGGACGGCTCCGCCCTGAAGCTGATTGAAAAGGCCATCCAGAATTCGGACCTGGGCATCAACCCCCAGAACGACGGCAAGGCCCTGCGTCTGGCTTTCCCCCAGCTGACGGAGGAGCGCCGGAAGGAGCTGGTGAAGCAGATCCGCAAGTACGCCGAGGGCGGCAAGGTCGCCGTGCGGAACATCCGCCGGGACGCCATGGACAACTTCAAGAAACAGGAGAAGAAGTCCGAGATCACCGAGGACGAGCTGAAGCAGGTGGAAAAGGACTTCCAGAAGCTGACGGACGAGAGCTGCAAGAAGCTGGACGAGCTGCTGGCCAAGAAGGAAAAGGAATTGATGGCGGTCTGATGGCGGAATACAACCATGAAACGGGGCGGCTTGCGCCGCCCCGCCACATTGCGATCATCATGGACGGCAACGGCCGCTGGGCCACGAAACGTGGCCTCCCCCGGACGGCGGGCCATAAGGCCGGGGCGGAGACCTTCCGGAAAATCGCCACGTACTGCAAGGACATCGGCGTGAAGTATCTGACGGTCTACGCCTTCTCCACGGAGAACTGGAAGCGCTCCGAGACGGAGGTCGCCGCCATCATGGCGCTTTTGAAAAAGTACCTCCTGGAGGCGGTGGATACCATGGAGCGGGACCACATCCGGCTCCACTTCTTCGGGGACATGACCCCCATCGCCCCGGAGCTGCGGGCCCTGGCCCGGGAGACGGACGAGATCACGGAGCACCTGAGCGCCGACGACTTCCAGGCCAACGTCTGCCTCAATTACGGCGGGCGGGATGAAATTCTCCGGGCGGCGCGGCGCTTCGCCGCCGACTGTGTCGCCGGGGTAAAGAAACCGGAGGAGCTGGAAGAGGCGGTCTTTTCCGGCTATCTGGACTCCCGGGGCATCCCGGACCCGGAGCTGATCATCCGCCCCAGCGGGGAGCAGCGGCTGAGCAACTTTTTGCTGTGGCAGTGCGCCTATGCGGAGTTTTACTACACGGACACCCTCTGGCCGGACTTCGACGAGAAGGAGATCGACCGGGCCATCGCGGCTTATCACGCCCGGGACCGCCGTTTCGGCGGCGTGAAGTAGGGAGAAGGGAGGAAGTCCCATGAAATCGAGGATTCTGGTGGCCGTGGTGGGTATCCCGGCGCTTCTCTATGTGGTCCTGGCCGCACCTCCATTTGCGATGCTGGTCGCACTGCATCTTCTGGCGGGTATCGGGGCCATGGAACTCCAGCGTTGTGTCAGCGGCGTGAAAGAAAGCGGGATGGTGGCCTTGAGCGTCATCACCGCAGTCTTTACGGTGGAATGGTATTATGATCGCCCCGCCCATGCGCCCATGCTGTTTTTGCTGGAAGCCCTGGTGTTTTTCGGCTACGCCATTTTCAAGGGCGGAAAAGTCAAATTCAACCAGATCATGGCGGGGCTTTTCGGAAGCATTGCCATCGGCTGGTCCTTCGCGTCCTTCCTCCGTCTGGAGGCCTCCGGCGTTCACCGGGCCTATCTCCTCCTACCCTTCATCTTGAGCTTCGCCTGCGACACCTTCGCCTTCTTCGCCGGGCTCACCCTGGGGAAGCACAAGCTGGCCCCCAAGGTCAGCCCCAAGAAAACCATTGAAGGGTCCGTCGGGGGTCTCCTGGGGAACGTGGCCTGTGGGCTTTTGTTCGTCTGGGTCATGGACCGCTTCTTCGGCGGTTCCCTCATTGGATACGGGCCCATGGCGGCGCTGGCCCTGTTCTGCGGTGTTGTCGCCCAGGTCGGGGATTTGAGCTTCTCCCTCATCAAGCGGGAATTTGGGATCAAGGATTACGGTCATCTCTTCCTGGCCCACGGCGGCGTGCTGGACCGGTTTGACAGCGTGCTGTTCGTGGCCCCGATGATTGAGATTATTTTCAGCTTTCTGTAATAGAATATGGAATAGAGATGCAGACATGACAAAGACAATTTCGATTTTGGGCTCCACCGGCTCCATCGGGCGGCAGACCCTGGAGGTGGCGGAGCAGCTGGGATTGACGGTGGCGGCCATCACCGCCCACAACAGCGTGACCCTGGCGGAGGAGCAGGCCCGGAAGTTCAAGCCCCGGCAGGTCATCATGACCGACGAGGCGGCGGCGAAGGACCTGAAAGTCCGTCTGGCGGACACAAAGACCCGGGTTCACGGCGGCGTGGCCGCCCTCTCCACGGCGGCGACATTGCCGGGGGTGGACACGGTGGTCACCGCCGTGGTGGGCATGGTGGGCCTGAAGCCCACACTCGCCGCCATCCGGGAGGGCAAGCGCATCGCCCTGGCCAACAAGGAGACCCTGGTCTGCGCCGGGGAGCTGGTGATGGAGGCGGCGGAGCGCCGGGGGGCGGAGATCGTCCCCGTGGACTCGGAGCACTCCGCCATCTTCCAGTGCGTCCAGGGCTGTCTGGACCGGGGGGAGATCCGGCGGGTGATTCTGACCTGCTCCGGGGGGCCCTTCTATGGGATGACCCGGGAGGAAGTGGGGAAAATGACCCGGGCGGACGCGCTGAAGCATCCCAACTGGACCATGGGCCCCAAGATCACCGTGGACTGCGCCACGCTGATGAACAAGGGCCTGGAGGTCATCGAGGCCATGCGGCTTTACCGCCTGCCCCTGACGAGGGTGAGCGTGGCCATCCACCGGCAGAGCATTGTCCACTCCCTGGTGGAGTTCCGGGACGGGGCGGTGCTGGCCCAGCTGGGCACGCCGGACATGCGCCTGCCCATCCGGTACGCCATGACCTACCCCCAGCGGGCGGAGTCGGCGGCGGAGCCGCTGAACCTGCTGAGCTGCCCGCCCCTGACCTTCGCGGAGCCGGACCGGGGGACCTTCCCCTGCCTGCGCCTTGCCGAGGTGGCGGCGGCCAAGGGGGGCACCGCCTGCGCCGTGCTGAACGCCGCCAACGAGGAGGCGGTGCGCCTGTTCCTGGAGGACCGGATCGGCTTCCAGGACATCTTCGACCTCACCGCCCGGGCCATGACGGAGCTGCCCGTCATTCGCCGGCCCAGCCTCCCGGATATCCTGGAGGCGGACGCCGCCGCCCGGCGGGAGGTGCTGAAAAACTTTTCTAAATGAGAGGCATGTTTCCATGAGCTTCATCTTTGTTCTGGCGGGGATCTTCATCTTCGGTTTCCTGGTGGCCGTCCACGAGCTGGGCCACTTCCTGGCGGCGCGGCTGTGCGGCGTGCGGGTCAGCGAGTTCTCCATCGGCATGGGGCCGTTGCTGTGGCACAGGGAGACGGGGGAGACCCGGTACTCCCTCCGGCTCCTGCCCATCGGGGGCTTCTGCGCCCTGGGGGAGGATGAGGAGGACACCGGGGACGAGCGCTCTTTCGCCCACCAGGGCTTCTGGAAGAAGTTCGTGATTCTGATTGCCGGGTCCGTTATGAACCTGCTGGCGGGGGTGGCGGTGATCGCCTGCATCTTTGCCACGGCTACCGGCTTCTACGTGGACCAGGTGGCCGGGTTTTCCCAGGGCTTCCCCCTGGAAGGGGAAAACGGCCTGCTGGAGGGGGACGTCTTCTATAAGATCGACGGCTGGCGGACCTACCTCCGGGGGGACGCGGCCCTGTTCCTCCAGTTCAACGACGGGGAGGGCGTGGACGTCGAGGTCATCCGGGACGGGGAGAAGGTGGTCTTAAAGGACCTGCCCTTGTACCGGGGGACTTACGACGGCCAGGAGGGGCGCTTCGGCCTGATGGTGGGCGCCGCTCAGATCCCGGCGACATTCTTCAACACGGTGAAGTTCGTCGGCTACCAGACCCTGGACTTTGTCCAGCAGGTGTGGTTCAGTCTGATTCAGCTGATTCGGGGCAACGTGGGTCTCTCGGAGGTCAGCGGCCCGGTGGGCATCGTGTCCACCATGACGGAGGTGGGGAACGCCTCCGAGACGGCCATGGACGCCTTTGAGAACATCGCTTTCTTCGGGGCCCTCATCGCCGTCAACCTGGCGGTGATGAACCTGCTGCCCATCCCGGCCCTGGACGGGGGACGCATCTTCTTCCTGGCCGTGGACGCGCTGGCCATGCTTTTCTTCAAGCGGAAGGTGCCGGCGAAGTACCAGGCGGCGGTGAACGCAGCCTGCTTCGTGGCCCTCATGGGCCTGATGCTGCTGGTAACGCTGAAGGACGTAACCCAGCTTTTCCAGTGAGAGGGGTAAGAAAATGACAAAACAACTCATGGTGGGGAAGGTTCCAGTGGGCGGCGGCGCGCCCGTGTCCATCCAGTCCATGTGCAATACGAAAACCGACGACGTGGCCGCTACCGTGGCCCAGATCAAAAAGCTGGAGGCCGCCGGGTGTGAGATCATCCGGGTGGCCATCCCGGATCAGGCGGCGGCGGAGGCCGTGGATAAAATCAAGGAGCAGATTTCCATCCCCCTGATCGCCGACATTCATTTCAATTACAAATATGCCCTGGCCTGCGCGGAACGGGGCATTGACGCCATCCGCATCAACCCGGGCAACATCGGCGGGGAAGAGAAGGTCAAGGCCGTGGCGGACGCCTGCCGGGCTCGGGGCATCCCCATCCGGGTAGGGGTTAACGGCGGGTCTTTGGAGAAGGAGCTCCGGGCCAAGTACGGCGGCGTCACCGCCGAGGCCCTGGTGGAAAGCGCCCTGGGACAGGCACGGCTGCTGAATCAATTTGACTTTGACGACATCTGCTTTTCCGTCAAATGCTCCGACGTGCCGCTGACCATGGCGGCTTACTTAGCCTTAAGCGAGCAGACGGACTACCCCCTCCACCTGGGGGTTACGGAGGCGGGGACTCCCTCCATGGGCATGGTGAAATCCGCCATGGGCATCGGGGGCCTCCTCTGCCTGGGAGTGGGGGACACCATCCGGGTGACCCTCACCGCCGACCCGGTGGAGGAAATTGTCGCCGCCAAGAAGATCTTAAAGGCGGCAGGCCTCCGAAAGACGGGGGTGAATCTCATTGCCTGTCCCACCTGCGGCCGGACGCGGATCGACCTGATCCCCATTGCTGAGGAGGTGGAACGGCGGCTGGCGGACTGCGAGAAGGACATCACCGTGGCGGTAATGGGCTGCGCCGTCAACGGCCCGGGAGAGGCCTCCGCCGCCGATATCGGCATCGCCGGGGGCAGGGGCGAGGGCCTGCTGTTCCGCAAGGGGGAGATTTTGTACAAGGTTCCCCAGGAGCGGCTGGTGGACGCGCTGATGGAGGAGATCGGGAAGCTGTGAGGAGAAACGCTGAACGAGTACGGAGAAAGAACCATGTCGAGAAACATCCCATTTTTTGAATTCTTCGCCGAGCTGTCGGCGTCTCCAGAGCTCCGTCTCCGGCTGGCCGGGGCGGAGCTGACCCATGGCTGCATCGACCCGGGGAATCGGGCCATCCAGATGGATATGACGGTAAAAAACCCTTTGGAACAGGAGGCGCTCCGGAGCCTGGAAGAGGCGCTGAAAGCGGTCTACGGCTTTCAAAAGGCGGAGCTGAACGTCACCTGCGCCGCTCCGCCGTCCCCCGCGCCCGGTCCCGCCCCGCAGGGCGGCGGGGCGGCCAAGCCGTCCCCCAAAAAGAAGACGGGTAAAATTTTGATGGGAAATCCCATCAAGGCCAAGCCCGGTCCCATGTCGGCGCTGAACGTGAAAATGGGTACGGCCACCGTGTCCGGCAAGGTTTTCTTTTTTGAGTGCCGGGAGACCCGGCGGCCGGGGATGTGGCGGCTCAGCTTCGACATGACCGACGGGACGGGCTCCGTCAGCGTCCAGAAGAACCTGACCGCCAAGGAGGCTCAGGCCCTGGAGAGCGCCGTCAAGCCCGGCATGTGGCTGGTGGTCCAGGGGAAGATGGAGCCCACCTGGGACGGGAAGGACATTCAGCTGAATCCCCAGCACATCAATGTAACGGACCACGAGGAGCGGATGGATACCGCCCCGGTGAAGCGGGTGGAGCTCCACCTGCACACCCGGATGAGCAACATGGACGCATTGACGGACACCAAGGAGGTCATTCAGGAGGCTATTCGCTGGGGACATCCCGCCATTGCCATCACGGACCACGGTGTGGCCCAGTCCTTCCCGGAGGCTTGGCACGCCGCCGGGGATAAGATCAAAATCCTCTACGGGGTGGAGGGCTATTTCATCAACAATGTGGACGACCGCATCGCCGTCCACGGGACCCAGAACATCCCCCTGGACGGGGAGATCGTCTGCTTTGATATCGAGACCACCGGCCTCCGAGTGGACCGGGAGGCCATCACGGAGATCGGCGCGGTGGTGCTGAAGGATGGGGAGATCGCCGAGCGCTTCCAGACTTTCGTGAACCCCGGGAAGCGGCTGACGCCGGAGATCATCGGTCTCACCGGCATCACGGACGAGATGCTCAAGGACGCGCCTGAGCCCGCGGAGGCCCTGGCGGACTTTTTGAGGTTTTTGAACGGGCGGCCCCTGGCGGCCCACAACGCGGAGTTTGACATCGGCTTCATCCGCAAGGGCTGCCGGGAAGCGGGGCTGGACTTCCAGCCTACCTACATCGACTCCCTGATCCTGGCCCAGAACCTGCTGCCGGGTCTGGGGAAGTACAAATTGGACATCGTGGCGGAGCATTTGGATCTGCCCGCCTTCAACCACCACCGGGCCAGCGACGACGCGGCCACGGTGGGCTATATGCTGATTCCCTTCTGGAAGACGCTCCATGAGAAGGGCGTCCACACCCTCCAGGCTGTCAACGGTGAGATGGAGAAGCTCCGGCCCCTGGGGAGCAAGTCCAACCGCTTCCCCAAGCACATCATTCTCCTGGCCCGGAACAAGACGGGGCTGAAAAACCTCTACCAGATGATCTCCGATTCCAACCTGAAATACTTCAAGCGGGTGCCTACCATCCCCAAGAGCCTGCTGAAGGAGCACCGGGAGGGCATCATCGTGGGCGCGGCCTGTGAGGCGGGGGAGCTGTTCCAGGCTGTCAAGGACCACAAGGACTGGGAGGAGCTGAAGCGCATCGCCTCCTTTTATGATTACCTGGAGATCCAGCCCCTGTGTAACAACTGGTTCATGCTCCGCAACGGCGACGCCAGGGACGAGGAGGACCTCCGGGAGTTCAACCGGACCATTGTCCGCCTGGGGGAGGAGCTGGGGAAGCCCGTCTGCGCCACCGGGGACGTCCACTTCCGGGAGCCGGAGGACGAGGTCTTCCGGCATATTCTGTTGGCCTCGAAAAAATTCCCCGACGCCAACGAGTCCCTGCCCATCTATTTCAAGACCACCGACGAGATGCTGAAGGAGTTCTCTTACCTGGGTGAGGAGAAGGCCTATGAGGTGGTGGTGACCAATACCCGGCTGGTGGCGGACCAGATCGAGACCTTTGAGTTGCTGCCTAAGGAGCTGTTCCCCCCAAAGCTGGAGAATTCCGAAGCGGATTTGAACCGTCTGGTCTGGGAGAAGGTCCACCGCCTCTACGGCGAGGACCCGCCCCAGCTTATCGTGGACCGGCTGAACATCGAGCTGGGAGGCATCCTGGGCAAGTACGACGTGGTCTACATGTCTGCCCAAAAATTAGTCCAGCGATCCCTGGAAAACGGCTATCTGGTGGGCTCCCGGGGTTCCGTGGGCTCGTCCCTGGCGGCCTACATGTCCGGCATCACGGAGGTCAACTCCCTGCCGCCCCACTACCGCTGTCCGCAATGCCGCCACAGCGAGTTCGTCCAGGACGGCTCCTACGGCTGCGGCGCGGACATGCCGGACAAGGTCTGCCCGGTCTGCGGGACCCAGTACGAGAAGGACGGCTTCGACATCCCCTTTGAGACCTTCCTAGGCTTCGGCGGCGGCAAGGTGCCGGACATCGACCTGAACTTTTCCGGCGAATATCAGGCCCGGGCCCACCGCCACGCCATTGAGATGTTCGGCGAGACCCAGGTTTTCCGGGCGGGGACCATCGGCACCCTGGCGGAGAAGACCGCCTACGGCTTTGTGAAAAAGTACCTGGAGGAGAATCAAATGACCGTGGGCAGGGCGGAGGAGAACCGCCTCACCTTAGGCTGCGTGGGGGTCCGGCGGACCACCGGGCAGCATCCGGGGGGCCTGGTGGTAGTCCCGGCGGACAAGAGCATGGAGGATTTCTGCCCCGTCCAGCACCCGGCGGACGCCGACGACTCCGACACCATCACCACCCATTTTGAATACCACTCCATGGAGGCGAACCTCCTCAAGCTGGACATGCTGGGCCACGATGACCCCACCATGGTCCGCATGATGCAGGACCTCACCGGGGTGGATCCCCAGAAGATTCCCCTGGACGATCCGGACACCATGTCCATCTTCACCTCCAGCAAGGTCCTGGGCTATGAGAACGACGAGATTCTGGGTCCTACCGGGGCGGTGGCCATCCCGGAGTTCAACACCCGCTTCACCCGGCAGATGCTCATCGACACTCAGCCCAAGGACTTCAACACCCTGGTGCGCCTCTCCGGCTTCTCCCACGGCACCGACGTGTGGGCGGGCAACGCCCGGGAGCTGATCCTCAGCGGGACGGCCTCGGTCCTGGAGACCGTGGGCTGCCGGGACGACATCATGCTCTACCTGATTTCCAAGGGCCTGGACCCCAAGATGAGCTTCAAGATCATGGAGTCCGTCCGGAAGGGGAAGGTGAAAAAGGGGGGCTTCGAGCCCGGCTGGGAGGAGGCCATGCGGGAGCACGACGTGCCCGGATGGTATATCGATTCCCTGGCAAAGATCGGCTACCTGTTCCCCAAAGCTCACGCCGTGGCCTACGTCATGATGGCCTTCCGCATCGCTTGGTACAAGGTCCACGAGCCTTTGGCTTTCTACGCCACCTTCTTCTCCGTCCGGGCCAAGGCCTTTGACGCGGAGTTCTGCTGCGCCGGAAAAGAGGCGGTGAAGAAAAAAATCCGGGAGATTGAGAACAACAAGGACGCCACGGCGGTGGAGCAGAACCTGCTGACCACCCTGGAGGTCTGCTATGAGTTCTACCTCCGGGGCTTCCACTTCGACACCATCGACATCTACCGCTCAGACGCCACCAAGTTTGTGATTACGGACGGCGGGTTGCTGCCGCCCTTCACCACGGTCCACGGCCTGGGGGAGGCGGCGGCCCTGGACACGGTGGAGAAGCGGGTGGGGAAGGAGTTCATCTCCATTGAGGAGTTTGCCCTGTGCTGCAATAAGCTCTCCAAGACCCACATTGAACAGCTGAAGGCTCTGGGGGCCTTCGCGGGCATGGCGGAGACCAGCCAGATTACCTTATTTTAAGAACGAGAACGTTGGGAGGAATCAATGAAAAATCAACTGCGGGGAATCGCCCTCATTCTGCTCAGCATCGCGCTGATGCTCGGCGCTCTGGGGGATGGGTGGAGATACTTTTTCGACTTAAGTATCAGCTGGCAGCACGTGTTTGCAGCGGTTGGCATCGTTGGGACCGTGATGGTTTTTCTGCCTGATAAAAAAGGAAAGAAGTAGGGTCAATAAAAGAGGAGAGGGGACAGCAAGTCCTCGCTCCTCTTTTCTTTATGTATCCGCCTCCATGGCCCGCCGGAGCATCCGCTCCGTCAGGCCCTCGGCCAGGTAACAGAGGCGGCGGAACTGCTTCCCCACGTCATAGCGCATGCCGTCGCTCAGCCAGGCCATGATCTGCCCGAAGCACTCGCACTGGTAGAAGCGGACGATGACCGCCCGGTCCTCCGCCGGAATGGGGACGCTGCCGAAGGCCTCGGCGGCGTAGTCCTCCACCACCCGGCGGCACACGTCCATCAGGCACAGCTCGAAGAGATCACGGTGGGCGGACTGGTTGATGTGCAGCACCGCCTGCCGGTGCTCCAGGGCGAAGCGTGAGGCGGTTTCCAGGCAGTCCGCCAGGGAGAGGGCCGGGCCCTGGGCGGCGATGATGCGGTCCGCCTGGTCCGTGATGAGCTCCTCCAGCAGGGCGGGGATGTCCCGGAAGTGATAATAAAAGGTATTCCGGTTGACCCCGCACTCCTGGACGACGTCCTTGACGGTGATCTCCCGAAGGGGGCGCTCCTCCAAAAGGCGGAGAAAAGCGGCCTTGATTGCCTCTCTGGCGGGGGAAGCGGTCATGAGATCCTCCTTTCCTCGAACAGCCCGGCGGCGGCGCTGTCCGCCATGCGCTGGGCGGCGTTCAGCAGGTCCGCCTTGGGCAGGGCCATGTCCTTTTCAAACCACTCCGCCAAAAGGCCGATGAAGCCCCAGGCCAGGAAGTTCAAAAGGTAGTCCGTCAGCCGGGGGTCCGCCGGTTGGAACCAGGTCCGAACCAGGGGTGCGCCGTTCTCGTGGACCAGCCGCTGGATGGATTGGAAGAAGCCGCTGGCCTCGCTGCTGGCGAAGAGGACGGCGCAGGTCTCCCGGTGCTCCACGGCGAAGTCCAGCACCGGTTCGAACACCGGGGCCACGCTGCCTACGGCGAAGGTTTCCTGCATGTGGGCGTCCACCAGGGCCTGGAGCTCCGCCAACAGATCCTCCTCTACGCTTTGCAGCAGCTCGGCGGTTCCGGAGTAGTGGAGATAGAAGGTAGCCCGGTTCATGTCCGCGGCGTCGGTCACGTCCCGGACGGAGATGTCGGAGAAGGTCTTCCGCTTCATCAGCTCCAGAAGGCTTTCCTTTAATAATTTGCGGGACCGCCGGGCCCGGCGGTCTTCAGGATTTTTCGGCATGATGGCCCTCCTTTGGACAAGATAGACACTTGCCCGCTTTTGTCTATTGACTGGATTTCCTGTCTTTACTATAATCAACTCAAGTCAATAAGTCAACACTAATCTTTTAATTAGCAAGAGTTGATTAAATGGAGGAATCATTATGACCTGGCAAAGCATGAGGAAACGGGTTTCCGCCCTGGCCCTGGCGGCGGTGCTGACGGTGACGCTGAGCGTGCCCGCCGCGGCGGCGGAGGCCATCGGCGACGGCGTGACCCCCACCTATGACGAGGCCTACTACGCCACGCTGGATTACTATGGCAACCTGCTGGAGGGCAGCGTGGTAAAGAGCTGCGCCATGAACGGAAGAGACAGCCTGACGGACTACGGCGTATACGATGAGGTGGTGAACCTCACCGACAGCACGGCGCCGGTGAGCGGGGAGGGGGGAAGCACCTCCTTCCGCTTCACGGACGGCGCGCCGGACCACTTCTACTTCGAGGGCAAGACCAAGAAGCCCTTCGAGGACCTGCCATGGACCCTCACCCTGCGCTACACCCTGAACGGCGTCCCCGCCAAGGCGGAGGACCTGGCGGGAAAGCAGGGAGTGGTGGAAATCCTCCTGGACGTCGTGCCCAATGAGAATGCCTCCGACTACGCCCGGTACAACTATACCCTGGCGGCCACGGCCCTGTTCAATCAGGACGACATTCTCTCCCTGGAGGCTCAGGGGGCCCAGGTCCAGCTGGTGGGCAACCTGAGGACCGTCCTGTTCCTCTGCCT
This sequence comes from uncultured Oscillibacter sp., assembly GCA_947244595.1. Lineage (GTDB taxonomy): Bacteria > Bacillota > Clostridia > Oscillospirales > Oscillospiraceae > Oscillibacter. Next base: position 11,547 of record CAMXKT010000044.1, read on the forward strand.
CCCCGGGGAGGAGCAGCACTTCACCATCCGGGTAGGCAGCAACGATTTCTCCTTCGGAGGCCTGACGGTGCTGATGATGCCCGCCACCCTGGCCCAGCTGGAGGAGATCACCAAGCTGAGTGAGCGGAAGGACGATTTGGAGGAGGACTACCGGGCCCTCTCCGGCAGCCTGGATGAACTGCTGGACGCCCTGGCGGACATCCAGAACGGCCTGTACGCCTCCGCCAAGGGACTGGACCAGCTGGACGCGGCCCGGGGGACCTTCTCCAGCGGCAAGGGCGTGCTCTACGAGGGTACGGACCGCCTCCGGGGAGACCTGAGCAACCTGGCGGAGATTCTGACTCCGGTGGAGCAGCGCATTCGGCTTCTGAGCCAGACGGTGACGGACTCCAAGGCCGTCCTCAATGAGATGACCGACGCCACGGTGACCCTCCAGGCTCAGCTGACGGAGATGGAGACCGCCCTCTATGGCCTGGAACAGGGGACCTATGATCTGCGGAGCGTCATTAACCTGGCTTCGGATATGGAAAGCAGTCTCCTCCGGCTGGAAAGCGCCCTGGGCGGCGTTCATGTGGGCGGCGGCAGCGTGGCCACCAACAGCCGGGGACTGGTGGAGAAGGTGAAGAACGTCCACGGCGCCTACGCGGCGGAGGATACGGAGACCTTTCTCCAGAAGATGCTGGAAGCTCAGGGCACGGGCAGCGCGGAAGCCAAGGTGAAAGCAGCGGGCATGGCCCAGCTGCTGGCGGCGTCCCAGACCCCTGGTTTTACGCCCGACGTCCTGCCTGCAGAGCAGCAGGCGGCCCTGGCGGCGGCAAAGCAGCTGGAAGGGCTCCGCCAGGCCAAGGACCAGACGGGCATGGACTTCCGGGATTTCTGCGGCCAGGTGACCCAGGACCCGGATACCGCCAAGCAGATGAACGACCTGTGGCTGATTTATAACGCCGGCGGCTCTGTCTCCGGGAGGGCGGCCCTCCGGAACCGCTCCGCCGCCGAGATTCAGGTGACCATCCCCGCGGTTCCGGAGCAGCCCCAGACTCCGGAGCAGCCTCAGGTTCCCGAAACGTCTCCCGAGCAGTCCCAGACCCCGGAGGAGACGCAAGCCCCGGAGCAGTCTCAAGAGCCTGAGCATATGCAAGCCCCGGAGGAGGTGCAGACGCCGGAATCTCCGGCTTCCGAAGCGCTGGATGAAACTTCGGAGGAGGTTTCCACGCCGGTCCCAGAGGAAGTTTCTGTCCCGGAAGCTGCGGAGCAGCCCGAATCCCCGGAGGCGGGGGACTTCGAGTCGTCCGCCGAGGCTCCGGAGACGCTGAGAAAGGGACAGATGTCAGCCCGGCTGGTGGTCTATGAAAATCCAGATGATGGCGGCGGTTCTAGCGGAGGCGGCGGTTCCGGCGGAGACGGCGGTTCCAGCGGAGACGGCGGTTCCAGCGGAGACAGTGGTTCCAGCGGAGACAGTGGTTCCAGCGGAGACAGTGGTTCCAGCGGAGACGGTGGTTCCAGCGGAGACGGTGGTTCCAGCGGAGACGG
>CAMXKT010000045.1 GCA_947244595.1 uncultured Oscillibacter sp.
TTCATGCCCATAATCAATCTAACCATAGTAAAACACTCCTGTCATTTTAAATTGCTGCGGTACTGTATATCAAGGATACCACACTTCCCCGGAAAAAACAATCCATAAAACCAAATTTGCCAATTGTTCACAGACTGGGCGGAGCTTTGCTCCGCCCAGTCTGTGAAAAGTTTTTCGGCAAGCTGAAAAACTTTTGATCCAAATGGCAAGGGAAACCCTTCCTGGGTTATCTCCGGCTTAAGAGCCGCCCTACGGGCGGTTGGCCTCCGAAACGCGCCTGCGGGCGCAGCCCTCACATTCCCTTCCTTCCCGTTGAATCGGTCTTGAATTCTGCAGATTCACCCCGCCAGGCAGGCGGTTTTCAGGAGGCGCAGGAACATCTGGCCGTAGGTCACCCGGGGGACCTCCTCTCCCGCCAGCAGAGGGATCTCCGCCACGACCTCCTCTCCGGAGGTCACCGTCAGGGTCCCCAGGCGGTCCCCCAGGGCCACGGGGGCGGGGACGGACTCCTCCAGCGTCACGGACTGAGTGAGGTTTCCGGCCTTGGCCTTTTCCAGCAGCAGCGTGCCCCCCTCGCCGGGCACCGGCTGGACGGTGGCCTGGGCCCCCAGCTCCACCGGGACCGGGGGCAGGGCCTGGTCCGGGACGATCTTCCGCAGGGCGTAGGAGGCAAAGCCATAGCTCAGCAGGGCTTGGGCGTCCTCGAAGCGCTGGGCCGAGGTGGCCCCCTTCATGATGACGGCGATGAGCTCCATGCCGTCCCGCTCCGCCGTGGCGGAGAGGCAGTAGAGGGCGCTGTCCGTGGAACCGGTCTTCAGTCCCGTGGCCCCCTCGTAGAACCGAACCAGGCGGTTGGTGTTCACCAGCTGGGATTCTCCATTCCGCAGGGTGTCCATCCAGATGGTGGTGTACTGCCGGATGTCCGGGTGATGGAGAATCAGCTCCCGGCTCATCAGGGCGATGTCATAGGCGGAGGTGACGTGGCCTGCCGCCGGGAGGCCCGTGGCGTTTTTGAAGGTGGTGTCCTGCATCCCAAGTTCCGCCGCCCGCTGGTTCATCCGCTCCACGAAAGCGTCCTCGCTGCCTGCCACCGTCTCCGCCAGGGCCACGGCGCAGTCGTTGGCGGAGACCACGCAGACGGCCTTCAGCATGTCGCTGACGCTGAGCTGCTCGTGCTCCTTCAGCCAGATCTGGGACCCGCCCATGGAGCAGGCGTGGGCGGAGGCCGTCACCATGTCGTCGTACTTCAGCTGCCCGCCGTCGATGGCCTCCATGGTCAAAAGCAGCGTCATCACCTTGGTGACGCTGGCGGGCTCCAGCTGCTTGTGCTCGTCCTTGGCAAACAGGACGGTCCCCGTCTCTTTCTCCATCAAAATGGCCGACGGCGCGGACACCTCCACCGCCCGGGCGCCGGTGGTCAGCAGCAGCGTGGCGCACAGCAGCGCGATTCCTCTTTTTTTCATGTTGCTCCCCCTCTTGCTTGTACTGGTCGGTTAAGCCTATGAGCCGCCGCGGACATTCATGACAAACCCTTTGACCGGACAGGAAAAATGTGCTATGCTGGTCCCATCTTATGATGAAGAAAGAGGGTATCCCTATGCCGTCTCCCATCCCCTTCGGCGTCATGCCGGACGGTACGGCCGTGGAGCTGTACACCCTGACTGCCGGGGCGCTTTCCTGCGGCGTCATCACCTTCGGCGGCTCTCTCCAATCCCTCCGGGTCCCGGACCGGACCGGGAAGCCCGTGGACGTGCTGCTGGGCTTCGATACGCTGGAGCCCTACCGGACCCACGGCAAGTCCCTGGGGGCCCTGGTGGGCCGGTACGCCAACCGCATCGGCGGGGCAAAGTTCACCCTGAACGGAGAAACCTATCATTTGGCCGCCAACAACAACGGTGTGAACCACCTCCACGGCGGACGGGTGGGCTTCAACCAGCGGGTCTGGACCGTGGAGGACGCCGGGGACAGCCGCCTGACCCTCTCCCTGTTCAGCCCCGACGGAGAGGAGGGCTACCCCGGGAACCTGACCGTCCGGGTCACCTACACCCTGACGGAGGAGGGTCTGACCATTCGATATGAGGCGGAGTGCGGCGGGGACACCGTCTGCAACCTGACGAACCACGCCTACTTCAACCTCTCCGGCCACGACAGCGGCCCGGTTCTGGACCAGATCATCCAGCTCCTGGCGGACCGCTACACCCCCACGGATCCCTTGTCCATTCCCACCGGGGAGATCGCCCCGGTGGAGGGCACTCCCATGGATCTGCGAGCCCCCGCGCCTATCGGGGCCCGGATCGGGGAGAACTTCCCTCAGCTCCTCCAGGCGGGGGGCTATGACCACAACTGGATCCCGGGCGGCGAGCCGGGGACGCTCCGGCCCATCGCCCGGGCCTTCTCGGAGGAGACCGGCGTCTCCATGGAGGTCCTCTCCACCCTCCCCGGCGTGCAGTTCTACACGGGGAACTACCTGGACGGCTGTCCCGCCGGAAAGGGCGGCGCGCCCTACGCCAACCGCTGGGGCTTCTGCCTGGAGACCCAGTTCTACCCGGATTCCCCCAACCACGAGAATTTCCCCTCCTGCGTCCTCCGGCCGGGAGAGGTCTTCGACCACACCGCGGCGTTCCGCTTCTCGGCGAAGTAAGCGAACGGGACCGGCCTGAAAGGCCGGTCCCGCTTTTTCACTCGTTCAGGAATTCGTCCAGGTTTTCCAGCGTTACCGCCCGGTAGGGAAGCCACACATAATGCCCGTCCTCCAGCTCCACCGCCTGGGCCGGGTCCTCTCCGCTCCAGAGGGCCAGCGCCAGGTCCATCATCGCCTGGGCCTGGCCCCGGCCGTCGTTGTGGACGGTGCCGTAGAGCTGGCCGGCGGCCACCGCCTCCAGGGCCGGAGCCGTGGCGTCCACCCCCACGATGAGGGGCCAGCGGTCCCGGGGCGTGTCCGTCAGGGCGTCGATGGCCCCCAGAGCCATGTCGTCGTTGTTGGAAAAGATGACCTCGATGCCGTCCCCGAACTCCTCCAGCCACTGGGCCGTCCGGGCGGCGGCCTGGGCCCGGTTCCAGTTGGCGGTCTCGTTGGCCAGCTTTTCCACCTCCACGCCGCCGTCGGCCACGGCCTTAATGGAGTACTCCGTCCGCAGCAGGGAGTCCTGGTGCCCCGGCTCCCCCTCCAGCATCACGTATTGGAGGATCCCGTCGCCGTTACGGTCCAGGGCTTCCCGGTCCGCCCGCCAGGCATCCAGCACCAGAGCGCCCTGGAGCTCTCCGCTCTCCCGGGCGTCGGCTCCCACGTAGTAGATCTGGTCCCAGCGCTGGATGTCCTCCTCCACCGGCTGGCGGTTGAAGAACACCAGGGGCACCCCCTCGGCCTCCGCCTTGTCGGCGATGACCGCCGCCGCCGTCCGGTCCACCAGATTGACGAACAGCACATCGCAGCCCCGGGAGAGGAAACGGTCCACCTGATCCATCTGGGTGCTCTGGCTGCTTTTGCCGTCGGCAATGAAGAGCGTGACCTTCTCTCCGGTTTCACTCTCCGCCTCCCGGACCAGGCCCTCCAGGTCCTGGGCCATGGCGGAAATGAAGGTGTCGTCCTGGGTATAGAGGGCCGCGCCGATGCGGAGGCTGCCGTCCTTTTCCCCACCGCAGGCGGAGAGGAGCAGCAGCGCCGCCAACAGAGCGGGGATCCCCCATCTACCGGCTGGAGGACGACATGATGGGAAACAGCAGCTTTTGATTCTCCGGCGCATAGATGTCCTCCTCTCTCAGGATGAAAAAGGGCAGGGGGGACAGGGCTCCGCCTGTTCCGCGGACGGCGTTCACCGCCCGCCGAACCGCCAGGAACCCCGCGGCGTAGTCGCTCCAGGCGGCGATGGCGGCGATATTCCCCCGCTCCAGCTGGGCGGTGACGGCGGCGGCGGACCCCACGCCGTACAGGGCGAAGTCCCGGCCCTCCGCCTCCCGCCGCTCGGCGGTCCGCTGGGTCACCGAGGGCTCGAAGGCCATGATCCACCGGGGGGCGTCCTCCGGCAGCTCCGGCTCCCGCCGGGAGGGAACCCCGGACGCCGCCAGCGTCTCTTCCGCCGCCGCCAGCCGGTCCGCCACCCCGGCGCACCGCCCGGCGGTGTCCAGCAGCAGCACCTCCCCGCCGTCCCAGTCCTCCAACAGGGTCTGAGCCAATTCCCGTCCTAAGGAGAAGTTGTCCGGGGACACCACCCCCGCCGCCCCCTCCATGGGAGACTCCAGGGTCACCGTGGGGCAGACCACCAGCCAGGGGGCTAGGGCGGCGGACAGCGCCGCCGGATCCGCCGGAACTACCACCAGGGCCGCCGCCCCGTCCTCGATCTCCCGAAGGAGCAGGGCCTCCTGCTCCTGGCTGTCCCCCGCGGCGGTGAGGGTGAGGAAGCGGAGCTCCGCCCCCAGCTCGTCCGCCGCCTGCTCCATGCCCCGCCGGGCCACGGTCCAGCCGGAACTGTCTGTGTCCCGCAGCATGACGGAGAGGGACAGCAGCTGCTCCTCCCGCCTTCCCCGGAGGAGCTGAGGCAGGGCCAGGGACAAAACCGCCGCCAGCCCCAGGGCCGCCAGGATGGCGATCTGGATGAGATTGCTCTTTCGCGTCTTCATAGCTCCTCCCCCTGCCGGCGGCGCTCCGCCTCTTCCCGGTCCATGGCCGGGAGGCGGATGCGGACCAGCGTGCCTTCGTCCGGCTCGCTGAAAATGGTCAGGCCGTAGCCCTCCCCAAAGGTGAGGCCCACCCGCTGGTGGACGTTCCGCACGCCGATGCCGGACCCCTTGGTCCGCACCTCGGGCCGGTCCTCCTCCAGGAGGGAGGCCGCCAGCTCCGGGCGCATGCCTAGGCCGTTGTCCTCCACGTCAATGAGCAGGCTCTCCCCCTCCCGGTAGGCGGTGACCCGGATGAGCCCATCGTCCTCCGCGCTGGCCATTCCGTGGTAGATGGCGTTTTCCAGCAGGGGCTGGACGATGAGCTTTAGGGTGTACAGCCCCTCGGTCCCCGGCTTTGCCTCGATCTCCGTGGCAAACTTGTTCTTGAAGCGGATCTGCTGGATGTTCATATAGTGCCTGGCGTGCTCCAGCTCGTCCGCCAGGGGGATAATGCTCTTCCCCTTGCTCAGGGAGATGCGGAACAGCCGCGCCAGGGATGTGACCATCTGGATGGCCTCCTGCTGCTGGCCGGATTCCGTCATCCAGATGACGGAATCCAGGGTGTTGTAAAGGAAGTGTGGGTTGATCTGAGACTGGAGGACCTCCAGCTCGCTGCGGCGCTTCTCCCCCTCCTGGCGGACGATGTCGTCCATCAGGTGCCGCATGGTGGAGACCATGGAGGCCACGGCGTGGTTCAGCCGCTGGACCTCGTAGCAGCCGCCCTCCTCGATCTTCACGTCCGACAGGCCCTTGTCCAGTTCCCGGATAGAGCGCTCCAGCCGGAGGATGGGGTCCGAGATGCGGGCGGAGATCAGGAAATTCAAAAAGGCCATGAGGAAGATGGAAAACAGCAGCAGCGTCACGCCGAACAGGGGGAGAGAGGCGGTGAGCCGCCCCGCCTCCGGGGCCACGCCCACCAGCTTCCAGCCGGTGTAGCCCATGGTCTTCACGGTGACCTGCCGGGACCGGCCCTGAAAGACCTCCTGGCGGCTGCCGTCCCGGTAGCCGGCGGCCGCCCGGTTGTTCTCCTCCAGAAGGCCCGCGTAGATGAGCTGCTGCTGGGGGTGGTAGATCAGTTCCCCGTCGCCGTCGATCAAATAAAGATAGCCCCCGCTGCCTAAAGTCACGTCCCGGCAGACCTGTTCGATGCCGCTGAAGCTCATATCCACCAGCAGCACGCCGCCCTCGGTGGCCCCGTCCCTCGTCAGCTGGACATGGCGGCTCAGGGACACCACCCAGCGGTAGGGGTAGTCGGGGTCGTCGAAGATGTTCTGAACGTGGGGAGTGGAGAAGTGCAGGTTCTCCATGCTCCGGCTGGCGGCCTGGAACCAATCGCTGTCCGCCGGGGACGCATCCTGTTTCAGGGCCGTCAAAGGCACGGCGGAGACCAATCCGCCCTCCCCGTCGAAGACCGCCAGGGACACCAGGTCGTCCCGGTTCTCCTCATAGAGCAGGCTTAGGTCCCCGGTGAGGTCGTCCTCCGCCAAATCCATGTTCTTGATGCTCCGGTAGTACACCGTGTCGGAGATGCGCATCATCCGCCGGAGATAGCCGTCCAGCGTCAGGTTGGCCTGGGCCAGCACCCGCCGGCTGTTCTCCGCCACCAGCTCTTCGTTGGCGGAGGAGAAGCGCCAGATGAGGCTGACGCTCATCAGCAGCATCCCCGCCGCCGCCACGGCGGTGAAGGACAGAGAGAGGACCATTTGGATGCTCATTTTGCGGTAGCGCTCCACGAACTTGGCGGCGAGGCGGCGAAACATGCTCACGGGGTCTCCTCCCTTCTCTCAAGTCGGATTGCTTTTCCCGGGGAAAAGCAATGCCGGGCCATGGCCCGGCATTGAAAACGCCTGGGCTCCGGCTCTTTGGGTTTTCGGTTATTCGCTTCGGGCCTCCGGGACGGCCCAGGGCTGGAAAAAGCCCTCCGGCGCGTCCTCGTAGTTCAGACTGATGAGATAGCTGTTCTCCTCCCCCGGGAGCGTCCCCGGCGGGAAGTCCACGGACACGTGCTCCGGGAAGAAGACGAACATGTCCCCCTCCAGGGCCTCGCTCATGGCCCGTCTAAGCTCCGGCTCGTCCACCCAGCCGCACAGCTCCGGCAGGCGGCGGCGGACCTCCTCCTCGGAAACGGCGAACAGGTCCCAGTTGGAGAGCTTCTCCCCCGTCTCCCGGTCGAAGGCCCCGCCGAACTGCTGTTCATAGGAGACCCTTTCACCGTGCTCCTGGGGCAGTCGCAGGCTGGACACGAAGTACATGATTTTATCGTTGGAGGCGGTGGGGACCGCGTCCTGCTGGATCCAGTCGCACGAAAACGCTTCCCCCAACTGGAGATAGGCGGCGTAGGACTTCTCCAGTTCCTCCAGCTCGTCATACAGGGGGCCCTGGGCCTCGTAGTAATCCCGGACTCGTTCCTTTGCCGCTTCGCTCAGATCATCGAAGCTCTCCAGGTTCATAACGTAGTGGTTTTCCGGCCCGCCGTTGTCCCTTACCCGCAGCAGCTCCGTCCCGTCGGAAAGCCGGTAGGTACGGTCATCGCCATGGTAATCCTCTTCCATGACGTCCACGGCGGTCCCGTCCCGGAGGGTCAGGGCGTTCCGCTTCAGGATACCGGCGATGCGGATATTCTGCCCCCAGTAGGCGGGGATGCGCTCCCCCTCCGCCGTCTCCAGCTTCTCCCTCCGGGAATAGCACCAGGCGCTCAGCTCGTTCCCCGGCTGGAGGTCCTTTCGGAATGCCTCCATGGCCTCCTCCCCGGTCCAGCTGCCCTCTTCCCAAGGCCAGACGCCGGTTTTCTCCGCCAGCAGCACGCCGGTGCGCTTCCCGTCCCGCTCCAGGACCAGGGCGGTGAGGTCCCCGTTTTCATCGGTCTGGACCTCTACCAGGGAGCCTGAGACGCTTTTGTCATCCTGGCAGGCCGAGGGGCCCAGGGCCAGCAGGAGTGTCAGAGCCAGTGCGAGGATTCGTTTCATCGGGTATACCTCCTAGCTCTTCTGCCCCGTCCGGAACTTTGAGGGGGACAGGCCAAAATGCCGCTTAAACACATAGCTGAAATAGTTGGGGTCCGAGTACCCCGTGGCCTCGGCGATGCGATAGGTCTTCTCGTCCGTTTCCCGGAGGAGCCGGGCGGCTTCCTCCATGCGCACCTGGGTGACGTAGGCGGTAAAGGACATGCCCACTTCCCGCTTAAAGAGGGTGGAGAAGTAGGTGGGGGACAGGTGGATGTGGGCGCACAGGGTTTCCACGCTGAGCTGCTCGTCGGTGTAGTGCCCGGCGATGTAGTCCTTGGCCCGCTCCACCATCTGCCAGGCAGAGTCGCTTCTCCGTCTCCCCAGCAGGTCGTGGAGCCGCCCGCAGCGCTCCGCCAGCCAGTCCCCCAGCTCCTCCAGGCTGGAGAAGCCGGAGACGGACACCGTGCCGGTGAAGCCCTCGCCAAAGACCTCCTCCACGGGAAGGCCTCCAGACCGGGTCAGCCGGACCAGGCAGGTCACCACCTCCAGCAAAAAGAGGTCGCACTTGCTGAGGGACAGCCCCGCCTGGCGCAGCCGCTCCATCAGCTCCCGGACGGCCGACTCCGCCTGTTCCCGGGTGCCCAGCTTCACGGCGGCGGACAGGGCCCGCTGGTCCTCCTCCTCGAAGGAGGGGGCGGCGGCGGACTGGGGCTCCTGGTCGCCGATGTAGATGACCCGGCCCCCGCCCACCAGCACCCGGTAGTCCAGGGCGGAGCGGGCCCCGGCGGCGCTGCGGTTCAGCTCCTCCGGCCCCTGGCAGACAAGGCCCACGCCCGTGGTGAGCCGCAGGCCCAGATAGCTCTGAGACAGCCGGGAGAGGCGCTCCAGCTCCTCCAGCAGGGGGTACAGCCGCTCCTTCCGGTCCAGGTGGACCAGCAGGGCCGCCATGTCCCCGTAGAGCACCACCCGGGCGGCGCAGCCGGCCAGGGCGAAGATGGCCAGGTAGGGGATGGGGCCCAGGGAGCCCAGGGCCACCTGAGAGTAGGAGCTCTTGAAGCCGCCCAGGGGGTCGTTGCCCGTCACCACGGAGCAGAGGCCGTAGACAATGGTCTGCATGCCCAGGGTGGCGATGAAGGGGGGCACCTTCAAAAAGGCGATGACGCAGCCGTTGATGGCTCCGAAGACGGCCATGATCAGAATGACCAGCAGCAGGGCCACGAACCAGGGGAGGTCCGGCATCCAGGGCAGGGCCCGGGCCGCGTAGTCCACGCTTTGGAGCATCATGGCGGCCAAGCAGGCGGAGAGGCCCACCTGACGGCCGGCGGACAGGTCCGTACCCTTGGTGATCAGGCAGCCGGAGACGCCGCAGGCGATGATGAACCGGGGAGACACGTTGACTACCAGGTTTTTGAAGTTGGCGGGCTTCCAGAAGTTATCCGCCACAAAGCCCACGAAGAGGGCCAGGATAAAGATCAGGATGATGATGGCGTTGTTGGACAGAAAGTTTTTCACCGCTTTGGCGTTGAGCTTTTTGTTCTCCATGGTTTTCTCTCCTCCTTATTCAAACTGGGTGGCCAGAGCCATGATGTTTTCCTGGTTGGCGTCTTTCCCGTCGATGAAGCCGGTGACCCGGCCGTCGCACATGACCATGATCCGGTCGGACATGCCGATGAGCTCGCTCATCTCGGAGGAGATCATGATGACGCTCTTTCCCTGCTTTGCCAGCTCGGCGATGATGCAGTAAATTTCGTACTTCGCGCCCACGTCGATGCCCCGGGTGGGCTCGTCCAGGATGAACACCTCCGGGTCGTTGGCCAGCCACCGGCTGATGAGGACCTTCTGCTGGTTGCCGCCGGAGAGGGACTGAATCAGCGTCTTGGACGAGGGGGTCTTGATGGAGAGCTTGGCCACGTTGTCCTGGACCAGCTGTTTGATCTTCCCGTCGTCCAGCATAAAGCCGCCGATGAGGTATTGGTTCAGGGAGGCGATGGACACGTTATCCGCGATGGAGAGCACCCCCAGGATACCCGTGGCCCGGCAGTCCTCCGTCAGCATGGCGATGCCGCTGTCGATGGCCTGTTTGGGCTGGTTGATCTTCAGCTCCTTGCCTTTGTAAGTGATCCTGCCCGCGCTGTGGCACCGGAGGCCGAACAGGCCCTCCATCAGCTCCGTGCGCTGGGCGCCCACAAGGCCCGCGACGCCCAGGATCTCGCCCTTGCGGACCTGGAAGGAGGCGTGGCGGAAGCTCTTGGGGTTGATGGAGGTGAAGTCCTCCACCTCGAAGACCACCTCGCCGGGGACGTTGCTCCGGGGCGGGTAGAGGTTGGAGAGCTCCCGGACCACCATCTTGGTGATGATGAAATCCGTGGTCAGGCCCTTGGCATCCCAGGTGCCGATGTATTGGCCGTCCCGCATGATGGTGACCTCGTCGCTGATGCGGAGGATCTCGTCCATTTTGTGGGAGATGTAGACGATGGCCACACCCTTCTGCCGGAGCTCGTTCACGATGGTGAAGAGGGCCTCCACCTCCGCCGCCGTCAGGGACGACGTGGGCTCGTCCAGAATGAGGACCTTGCAGTCGGCGGACACGGCCTTGGCGATCTCCACCAGCTGCATCTGGGAGACGCTGAGGGTGCCCAGCTTGGCCCGGGGGTCGAAGTTCAGGTGAACTTCCTTCAGCACCGCCGCCGCGTCCTGGTACATTTTCTCATGGTCGATGGTGACGATGGGCCCGATGCGCTTGGTGGGGTAGCGGCCCACGTAGATGTTTTCGCCGATGCTCCGCTCGGGGATGGGCTGGAGCTCCTGGTGCACCATGGCGATGCCCCGGTTCAGCGCGTCCAGGGGGCCCTTGATCTGAACCTTTTCACCCTCGTAAATCACTTCGCCCTCGTCCATGTGGTAGATGCCGAACATGCACTTCATCAGCGTGGACTTGCCCGCGCCGTTTTCTCCCATCAGCGCGTGGACGGTGCCGGGGCGGAGCTTGAGCTGCGCGTGATCCAGGGCCTTGACGCCGGGGAAGGTCTTGACCACGTCACGCATTTCCAAACGATATTCTGACAATTTACTGTCCCCCCTTGTTCATGTTGGCTTTTCCATAACCGGCCAAGGACCGGGCGCCGGACTTCGCCGGCTATGGAAAAGAGGGGCGCGTGCGCTTTGGCACGCGCCCCTGTCAGACGTTTTCGCGTTGTTTGATGAACTTGAAATTACTTCATGAAGTCCTTCACGTTGTCGGGAGTGACCTTCACGTAGTCCACATAGACGCTCTGGTTTCCGGAAGAATAGGTGGTTCCGCCCAGGAGCTTTTCCATCTCGGCGACGGCTCCGGCAGCCTGGCCGTTGGTGTCGTTCAGGACCGTTCCGGTCATGTTTCCGTTGCTGACTTCGTTCAGGGCCGCGTCCAGAGCGTCCACGCCCACCAGGTAGATGTCCTCGTTGACCTTCCGGCCGGCAGACTGGATGGCCTGCAGGGCGCCGATGGCCATATCGTCGTTGTTGCAGAAGACCACTTCGATCTTGTCTCCGAACTGGGCCAGGTCGTTGGCGCAGATGGTCTGTCCCTTCTCACGGTCCCAATCGCCGCGGGTCAGGTTCAGCTGCTCGACTTCGACACCGGCGTCGGTCAGGGCCTTGACGGAATACTCGGTACGGAGCTGGGCGTCAATGTTCTCAGGGTCGCCCTGGATCATGATGTAGGAAACTTTTCCGTCGCCGTTGATGTCGCCCTTGTTGGGGGTGTCGAGGATCAGCTCACCCTGGAAGGTGCCGGACTGAGCGGCGTCGCAGCCGACGTAGACCAGCTTATCATAGGCGGCCATCTGGTCGGCGGTGGGCTCGCGGTTGATCAGCACGGTGGGAATGCCCGCGGATTTCACGGTGGCGATGATGGTGTCCGCCGCGGAGGTCATGACCGGGTTGATGATCAGGGCGTCCACTCCCTGGGTGATGAAGGTGTTGATCTGCTCGTTTTGTTTGGCCTGGTCGTTGTTTCCGTCCACGACGGTGACCTGGTAGCCCTTGCCCTCCAGGATCTCCTGGAGCGCGTTGCGGTAGGTGGTCATGAAGGCGTCGTCGAATTTGTAGATGCACACGCCGATGTTTCCGCCGGCGGCGGGGGCCTCAGGAGCGGCGTCGCTGCCGGTGTCGGCAGGGGCGCTGGTATCGGCCGGGGGGGGGTGGTGTCGGCGGGCTTGTCGCCGCCGCCGCAGGCGGTCAGCAGAGCCAGCATCATGACAGCGGCAAGAAGCAAGGCAAACGTCTTTTTCATCATAGTTCCTCCAATCAATTTTTCGTGTTCCGGGGACGGACCCCAAATCACACTGTCATTTTAGATGGGCTCCGGCAAAAAGACGATAGAAAATTCTTGGAAGTTTTATGAAAATTCTAAGATAAAAACTCGGCCGCGCCGTTCCCGGAGAAACGGCGCGGCCGAGTTGAAAAGCGATGTGTCAGGACATTTTTTCCACCAGACGGTCCACCGTTTTGGGGTCCAATCCGTCCTCGGTGACCACCTTGGCCTGCTGGCCTACCAGGGCATACAGGCCCAGCAGGGACCGGGCGTCCAGCATCACCGTATCGGTGCTCAGCCAGACCTCATAGGGGGTCTCGCAGGCCAGGCGGTGGATGCGGTTGATCTGCTCGTCGCTTTTTATATCAATATTTCTGGTCATGATAAATTCCTCCTTGTCAAAAACGGGACGATTGCGGAATGGGTCTTGATCCCTCCTTGGGATCAGGCACATTCTAGCAGGGCAGACAGGGAATGTCAACGCCGGAATTTATAAGAATTGCACAATGGAATATATTATAATTTGTGCATAACATCAAATTCAGAGTGCAGGTCAAGAGGCCCTCCTCCCTTTCGCGCGCTCCTGTTTGTCACAGATCGTCTACGTCCTGGACCGGGATCTCATGAGGATCTAAGGGCTGTCCGGTCCAGCTTCCCATGGGGTCGGTTTTTGCGGCGGTGAATTGGGACATCTCTCTGGCTTTTCGCATCGGCTTATCTTCCGGGCGGCGTTCCATCGCGGATACCTCCTTATTATATATACAGCATATAGGGTTTGCTCAAGATCAGTATTCCCGTTTGGGGAAGGTTTTCTCCGGGAATTTATAGGAAATTGACGGCTGCTCCGTGGGGTTCAAAATTTTTTACTTTTTTTGAAAATACTGCTTGACAAGCCGGGCGGGACTGTGGTATTCTATTCATCGCCGACAAGTTGCCGGTGTGGTGGAATTGGTAGACACAGGAGACTTAAAATCTCCCGGTAGCGATACTGTACCGGTTCGAGTCCGGTCACCGGCACCACAAATATAAAATATCGCGGAGTAGAGCAGTTGGTAGCTCGTCGGGCTCATAACCCGGAGGTCGCAGGTTCAAGTCCTGTCTCCGCAACCACA
>CAMXKT010000046.1 GCA_947244595.1 uncultured Oscillibacter sp.
AGGAGGTACTTGAAGACCTTCCCGCAGCAGTAAATGGCCCAGCAGTTGGGGGTGTTGTACAGGGAGTCGTTGTCCGCGTGGGTCTTGTAGCTCATATAGGTGGGCACAAATTTAGGCAGATCCTCCCGGATCAGGTCCTCCCGGATGATGACCACGGCCATGCCGGCGGGGCCCACGTTCTTCTGCACGCCGCCCCAGATGAGGCCGTACTTGCTCACGTCGCAGGGCCGGGAGAGGAACATGCTGGACTGGTCGGACACCAGGATCTTCCCCTTGGTATTCGGCAGGCTGAAATACGTGGTTCCGTTGATGGTCTCGTTCTCGCAGATATAGACATAGTCCGCGTTTTCCGGGATGTCCAGGTCTGAGCAGTCGGGGATATAGGAGAAGTTCTTGTCGGCGGAGGAGGCCACGATCTTGACCTCACCGTACTTTTTCGCCTCGGCGATGGCCTTCTTGGACCAGGCGCCGGTCTCCACATAGCACCCGATCCCGTTTTTCATCAGGTTCATGGCCACCATGGCGAACTGGACCGTCCCGCCGCCCTGGATGAAGAGGACCTTGTAGTTGTCGGGGATGCCCATCAGCTTCCGGAGGTCCGCCTCCGCCTCGTCCCGGATCTGCTGGAAGACCTTGGACCGGTGGCTCATCTCCATGACGCACATGCCGCTTTGGCGGTAGTTCATCATCTCGGCGGCGATCTCCTCAAGGACGGGCTCCGGCATCATGGCGGGGCCGGCGGAGAAATTGTAGGTGCGTCCGTATTTCATAGCGTGTTCCTCCATTCAAAATTTCACAAAATCCGCCCCTCTCGGGGTCGCTTTCCTGGCAATAGTATACAGGATTATTTTGCCGGAATCAACCACATTCCCAAATTTTCTGAAAAAGGTATACCTTTCTCTTCCCACCCCCGCTTGCATTCCCTCAAAAAACCCGGTATACTGTGTTAAGAACCTCCGCTTCCGGCGGGGGAGGAGGAACGGTATGATATTGGAACGCATCCGGCGGGACCTCCGGGCCCGGTGGGGCCTGACGGTGCTTTACGCCCGGGCCCTGGGGAAGTGGCTGCTGCTAGCCACGGCGGCGGGGATCTCCTGCGGCCTGGTGGGCACGGCCTTTCACGTGGCGGTGGAATTCGTCATGGAGCTCCGGGGGGAGTACCCCTGGCTGCTGTATCTCCTGCCCCTGGCGGGCCTTGCCATCGTGGGGCTCTACAAGCTGCTGGGCACCGAGGGCCAGGGGACCAACGACATCTTCAACGAGGTCCATGACGGGGGGAACATCTCCATCCTGCTGGTGCCCGCCATCTTCCTGGGGACGGTCTTGACCCATCTCTGCGGCGGCTCCGCCGGGCGGGAGGGGGCGGCCCTCCAGATGGGGGGCTCCCTGGGCTACCGGGTGGGGCGGCTCTTCGGCTTTGATGAGCAGGACCTGCGCATCGCCACCACCACGGGCATGGCGGCCTTTTTCACCGCCCTGTTTGGCACGCCCCTGGCGGCGGCGGTGTTCTCCATCGCCGTGGTCAGCGTGGACTCCTTCTACCACGCCGCCTTTTTCCCCGCCCTCATCGGGGCCCTGGAGGCCTACGGCGTGTCCCGCCTCTTCGGCGTGGAGTCCACCAGCTTCCTGGTGGAGGCCCCGCCTCTGGCCACGGGGCTGCTGATCCGGGCGGGGATCCTGGCGGGGCTGTGCGGCATGCTGTCCGTGATCTTCTGCGGAACCATCCGCCTGACGGAGCGCCAGCTCCATAAACGCATCCCCTGCCCCTGGCTCCGGGCCTTCGCCGGGGGCTGCGCCGTCATTGTGCTGACATGGATTTGCGGGACCACGGATTACAACGGCGCGGGCATGCAGGTCATCTCCGCCGCCGTGGAGCAGGGGACCGTCCGGCCGGAGGCGTTCCTGCTGAAAATTCTCTTCACCGCCGTCACCCTGGGGGCGGGTTTCAAGGGCGGAGAGGTGGTGCCCTCCTTCTTCGTGGGAGCGGCCTTCGGCTGCGCCGCGGGGCCGCTGCTGGGGCTTCCGGCGGGCTTTGCCGCCGCCTTGGGGCTGGCCTCCGTGTTCTGCGGGGCGACGAACTGCCCCCTGGCCTCCATCGCCCTGGCCATCGAGCTGTTCGGCAGCGGGGGGCTGCTGTACTACGCCCTGGCCTGCTGCGTCAGCTACGTCCTCTCCGGCTACGGGGGGCTGTACTCCAGCCAGACGATTCTGCACTCCAAGCTCAAGGGGCGGTACATCAACGTACATACCAACGACGGGCCGGTGGAGAACGAGACGGAGGCAGAGGCGGCCAGGTCCCGGTCCTAACTCCCCGTCCGGCGGGATCGGAGCGTGATTGAAATTCCGGAGGAGAAACCGTATGGTTTTACTGATAGCGGGGGCGTCCCATACGGGAAAGACCCTCCTGGCTCAAAGACTTCTCGAACAGTACCGCTACCCGTACCTTTCCCTGGACCATCTGAAAATGGGACTGATCCGCAGCGGGAACACAGAGCTTACCCCTATGAGTGACGATGAGGAGTTGACCGAGTATCTGTGGCCGATCGTCCGGGAAATCATCAAGACGGTGATTGAAAACGGCCAGAATCTGATTGTCGAGGGCTGCTACATTCCATTTGATTGGGCGGATGATTTTGAGAGAGCATACTTTCGGCACATCCAATACCGCTGTCTGGTCATGAGCGAATCTTACATACGCCGCCATTACCGGGACATCCTCTCCAACGCCAACGCCATAGAGACCCGGCTGGATGATTCCGCCTGTACTATGGAATCCCTGCTCCGGGACAACGCCGAAACCCTCCGGCAGTGCCGCCGGTATGGCGTGGACTTCGTGTTGATCGACGAACAATATCCGCCGGACCCGGACTTCTGATGTTCGGCCGCATAAAACGCGCCCCTTCCCCTGCGGGGGCGGACCTATGAGTTCGCCCTCCCCGGCATTCTGCCCCTCTTCTCGAAGACTCGCTTCGCCGCGAAGACGGCGTTCAGCACCCTGGGGAAGCCGGTGTAGGGGACGCACTGGAGAAGCGTCTCCACAATCTTCTCCGGCGAAAGGCCCACGTTCAGGGCGGCGCTGAGATGTACCTCCAGCTGGGGTTCGCAGCCCCCGGCGGTGAGGAGGCTGGCCAGGGTAATCATTTCCCGCTCCTCCAGGCTCAGCCCCGGGCGGGCGTAGACGTCCCCAAAGGCGAACTCAGCGATATACCGTCCCAGGTCCGGCGCGACGCCCTCCAGGGAGCGGAGCACCGCCCCGCCGCCTCCGCCGTCGATCCTGTCCAGCAGCTCCATGCCCCGTTCAAACCGTGCTTTTTCCATGTTCGGTTTCCTCCTTTATCAGATTGTGATTGGAGCGTAAACCTTAAACCATGGTTCATGTCAAGACTTTTTTAAGGTGGTGTTTCCCCATGACCATCGGCGAGATCTCCCGGCGGACCGGCCTGCCCGAGAGCACCCTGCGCTATTACGAGAAGAAAGGACTTCTCCGAGTTCCCCGGGACGGCGGCGGGCGGCGGGACTACGGGGAGGACGACATTGCCTGGATTCAGTTTCTCCGCCGCCTTAAGGAAACGGGGATGCCCCTGAAGGATATCCGCCGCTATTCCCAGCTGCGCTACGCCGGGGAAGCCACTCTGCCGGAACGGCTGGAAATGCTCCGGGCCCACCGGGAATACGCGCTGGCCCAGCGCCGCCGGTGGGAGGAATACCTAAACAATCTGGACGAGAAAATCGCCCTTTACGAGCGGTCTATCATTGACCGCTCCTCCGGCGCATAAAACGCGCCTCCCAAGGCATACTGTCCCAAACAGTATCTGCCACGGGAGGCGCATTTTCATGACTGAATTTTTACAAGAGACCGGCATGACGGTCCTGACCACCCTGTTATCCCTCCTGGCCCTGTTCCTCCTCACCAAGCTGATGGGGGCCAAGCAGGTGTCCCAGATGACCATGTTCGACTATGTGGTGGGCATCACCATCGGCTCCGCCGCCGCGGAGCTGGCCACGGAACTGGAGGAGCCCCACAAGCCCCTCACCGCCATCATCGTCTACGGCCTGGCGGCGGCGGCCATCTCGGTCCTCTGCTGCAAGTCTTTGAAGGTCCGCTCCGTCGTCTCCGGGCGGCCCATCGTCCTGCTGGAGGACGGGGTCATCTACCGGGACAACCTGAAGAAGGCCAAGCTGGACCTGAACGAGTTTCTGACCTACTGCCGCATCGGCGGCTGGTTCGACCTGAGCCAGCTCCAGACGGCGGTTTTCGAGCACAATGGTACTGTGAGCTTCCTGCCCAAGGAAGCGGACCGGCCCGCCACCCCGGCGGACCTGAACAAGAACCCCTCCCAGTCCCAGGTCCAGACCCCCTTCGTCATGGACGGAAAGCTCCTCACGGGCAACCTTCGCCAGTCCGGGAAGGAGGAGACCTGGGTCCACCGGGCGCTGCTCCGCCAGGGCTACCGGGACGAGGGGGAGGTCTTCCTTGCCCTCTGGGGCGGGGGAGAGGATTTGACGGTGTTCCCCATGGACCCGAAGCGGAAGGCGGACCCCTCCGGTCAGTGAGCCAGAATAAATTTCTCCAGCTCCTCCGGGGTGCTCACCACGGCCACCGCCCCGGCCTCCTGGAGCTCTCCCGGCGGGGCGTAGCCGAAGAACTCCACCCCGGCGCAGTCCACGCCGCAGGCCCGGGCCCCCAGCACGTCAAACTTTCGGTCTCCCACCATCAGCGCCTGGGAGGGATCCGTCACCCCTAACTGCCGCATGGCCTCCCGGACCACGTCCTCCTTCTCCCAGTCCCCGTGGGGCGGGCTGCCCACCAGGGCGGAGAGATGGGGCGTGAAGCCAAAGCGCCGGCAGATGGAGTCGCAGAGGTTTTGGGGCTTGGAGGAGGCCAGAGCCAACACCCGGCCCTGCTCCTTTAACCGGCCCATGACCTCCGCCATGCCCGGGGCCGCCCGGTTCTCATACTGGCCCACGGGCTCGTAGACCAGGCGGAAGCGCTCCACGGCCTCCGCCGCCTTCTCGGGGCTGTAGCCGCAGAAGCGGACGAAGGAGTCCTGGAGGGGCGGGCCGATGAAGCGGAGGAGGGTCTCCTCCGGCGGCAGGGGGTCGCCGTAGCTTTGGATCGCCTCCCGGACGCAGTGGAGGATGCCCTCCCGGGAGTCCGTCAGGGTGCCGTCCAGGTCGAAGAGTATGTAGCGGTACATATCAAGTCTCCTCACAAAATTTCGGGACCAGGACGCCCCGGCCGGTCTTGTCCACTTCCAGGGACGGGCCCTCCAGCCGCCGGACCTCCGCTTCGGGCCACAGGGCGAGGAAGTCCTCCACCCCGCCGACCACCGGCAGGCCGTAGGGGGCGTGATGGTAGTGCATGGGTACCACGCAGGCGGGCCGCAGGGCCTCGCAGACGGCCTTGGCTCCCTGGGCGTCGATGGTGTAGAAGCCGCCCACGGGGATCAGCACCGCGTCCAGGGGACCGATGACCTGGACCTGCTCCGGCGAGAGCTGGTGTCCCAGGTCGCCCATGTGGGCGATGGTGAGTCCGCCCGCCGAGAGGATATGGATGGTGTTGTTCCCCCGGAGGGCCCCGCCCTGGCCGTCGTGGAAGGTCTCCACGGTGCGGATGGCAAAGGGGCAGGGGCCGTCGAAGGGGATCACCTCCGCCTGGTCCACGGCGTTGTGGTCGAAGTGACCGTGGCTGCAGAGGATTTTGTGGACCTGGAGCCGGGGCTCCCAGTTCTCTCCGTCCTCCCGGGTTATGGTCATTCGAGTCTGGAGCGTCACGGTGTAGCCGCCCTTTGCCTCCCAGCGGGCGCGCTGCTCCCAGGCGTCTGCCCGGGCGGCGGTCTCCGTCAGGGGCGGGTAGCCCTCCACGCCGGTGTAGGGGTCCAGCAGGATTCGATAGCCGTCCTGCTCCACCAGGAAGCAGGCGTGGCCCAGCCAGGTGAGTTTCATATCAATATCCTCCTTGTGAGTATTTGAAAAAGTTGGGGGAGCTCGAGGGGGCGAAGCCCGCCTCGAATGAAAATATAGATACTAAGGGGACGGGTTTTACCCGTCCCCTTAGTATAGCAGATTTACGGCTGTTTGTCATCCGGGTTTTTCGGCTCGTCCTTCTGCTTCCGCTTGAAGAAGCCGCCGCCTTTGCCCTTGGGCTCCTGGAAGGGACCCCCGAAGCGCTCCGCCCGCCGGGCCTGGGCCCGCTTGGAGAGCTTGACCGCCAGCAGGGCGAGGAGGGCCAGGAGGACCATCCACGTCCAGTTGTAGGCCAGGTAGATGGCCACGTTCTGGAGGAAGTCCCCGAACCCGTGGAGCCCGCCCACGAAGGCGCTGCCCAGGCGCATTGCGAAGGTGGGCGGGGCCTCCTCCACCGGGGTGAGGCGCAGGACCTCCCGGAGGCGCACGTCGATGGTGGCGAAGTCCACCAGGGAGTCGTAATGCCGGAGGGACCCGGTGAGCTGCTCGATCTGGTACTCCGTCTCGCTGATGGCGTTTTCCAGGTCGATGATGTCCTCCATGTTCTCCGCCTTGGAAAGCAGCATCTGGAGCCGCTCCATCTTGGTCTTCTGGGTTTCCAGGCGGCTTTCCGTGTCGTAGTACAGCTCGCTGATGTTGTCCGCGTTCCGGCTCTGGCTGGTGACGTGGCTGATCTCCCCCACGGTCTTCAAAAAGCCCCGGAACTCCTTGGCGGGGACCCGGACGGTGTAGCTGGCGCTCCGGCTGCCGTCGCCGTAGCTGTCGGCGGAGGCGTATTCCAGATAGCCCCCCAGCTTGTCCACCAGGTCCTCCAGGGCGGCGGTGCAGGCGTCGTAGTCCTGAGTTTCCGCCTCGATGCTGGCGGTGTAGACCATTTTGGCGTTGGCCAAGCGGTCCTCCTCCTGGGGTGCGCCCTCCTCCGGGGCCGCCCCCGGCCCCTCGGGGGCCTCGGCGTCCGCTGGGGAGTCGAAGCCGAAGTCTATCACCTCGGATTTCCAGTTCTCTCCGCCGCCGGTGTCATAGGATGTCTGGCTCTCGGTGGCGGCGGGAGCGCTGTCGGTTCCTCCGCTGTAGCCGCCGCCTCCTCCGCAGCCGGTGAGGGTCAGGGCCGTCAGCAGGGCCGCCAGGAACAGGGCAAGTCCTCTCTTCATCCGTGCATCCTCCTTTTCCGCCCCGTCTTCCACCCGGGGCCTTTACTCATATAGACGGGTTTCCCAGGGGAAAGGTTCCGGGGAATCCAAACTTTTTTAGTCGAACAGGGTCTCCCAGGTCTCCGCCCGGGAGGCGTCGAAGCACATGCGGACCTGCTCCGCCGTGTTCTTCTCCTCCGCCAGGGGCGGCAGGTCCGACCGGGAGAAGTACCCGCTGGCGGTGGTCTCGGTATTGGGCCGGAACTCTCCGCCCACGGCCTCGCAGAGGACGAAGACCTTGCACACCTTCCAGGCGTAGACGGGCCGGTTGTGTTTCTCCCGGTCCTGAACGGCGATGACCCGCCGGGGGACGACCTCCAGCCCCGCTTCCTCCCGGACCTCCTTGGCGGCGTTCTCCAGCACGGAGACGTTTACGTCCACCCAGCCCCCGGGAAGAGACCACTTTCCGCTGTTCTCCCGAACCAGGAGGATCTTCCCCTCCTTGAAAACCGCGGCCCGGGTGTCCAGCTTGGGGGTCTGATAGCCGGTCTCACAGCAGAAGAGATCCTTCACCGTCTCCAGGGGGAGGGCCGTTTTGTGCGCCAGCATCTCCGCCGCGATGTCCCGGATCCGCTGGAAGCGCTCCCGGTCAAAGGGATCTCTGCTATAGGCTAAGCCCGCCTGGGCCAGGGCCTGGAGCTCCACGGCCCAATCCAGCCAGGGGGCCGTCAAGGTTGTTTCGCTCATCGCGCCGCCTCCTTATCTCTACGAAAACAGGGCCCCGTCCCCGGGGCCCTGAAAACCGCGTATCACGCCACCGCCGAGAAGGGGGTGCGCGTCTTTTCCTCTTCCTCGCTCTGCCGGGCCAGATCCTGCTGGAGATCGTTCTCCGTGTCCGCCTTGGTGACGGTGCGGGTGGTGCCGCCGGACACATAGGACTTGCCGCACTCCGGGCAGATCTCCGTGTGCATGGTCACGCTCTGGCTGACCACCTTCCGGCCCTCCCGGTCGGCCTTGGCCTGCTCCCGGACCACGTGCTCCATCTCGTGGCCCCGGACGGCGGAGGCCGCCTGCTCCGGCTTGACGTTGGTGGGCGTCTGAAAGGACACGCCCATGTCGTCGGACCCGTCCTGATACTTCCGCTCCTCGCAGGTCTGGCACTCGCCCTCTTTCAGGGCCTCCTGGGCGCTCTCGGCCCCCTGGGCGGGCTTGCCGTCCTTCCGCTCCGGCAGGCCGGGGATGCTCTCCTCTTCCTCCTGTCCGGGGAGGCCGGGCAGCTTCGCCTCGCCCGCCTCCGGCGCGCCGCTGCGCAGCGCGTCTTCCGCGCCCTTTAAGTCGTTCCGGTCCAAGGCCTCCTCGGCCTGGAACAATTGACCCTCCAGAGTGCTCTTCCGGGACCCGTCCACAGGGGACAGCCCTTCTTTGCCGGTCTCCACGAAGAGGCCGTCGGGGCTCACCTCGCCGTACCGGGTGCGCATCCGTCCGGCCATGGCCGCAGGGTCGTTCTCCAGCCGGGACGTCAGCTCCGGCAGGGACGCCTCGTCCCGGGAGAGGGGCCGCATAGCCCGCACGGGCTCCACCGGCGTCTCGGGGGAGGGAACCTTCCGGGCCGTCAGAACTTGGCCCTGCCGGGCCTGCTGCGCCGTGCGCATATTCCGGATGTTTTCCGTCAGCCGGGACTGGTAAAAGCTCCCCACGGAGCCCATGCCAAAGCTTCCAACGCCGGAAATTCCGCCGATCATAAAAATCACCTCATATCTGAAATTGCCCTGGGGCGATAGCTTGACAGATACAGTATACCAATTCCCCGCCCAAAGCGCAAGCCCTTTTTTCGTCGGGGCGAAATTCGCTCCACTCCGCAGCCGCCTGTGGCGGCGGCTCCGTTCCACTTCTTTGCCCCTCCTCTCCCCACCGGAATCGCTCCGTTGGATTCCGGCGGGGGCCCCGGGGACAAAAAGCGCCGCCGGGGAGGGTTTGTCCTCCCCGGCGGCGGCCGGTTCTCAGTATCCGAAGATCATATCCCGGCGGATCTCCGCCAGGGAGTGGGCCCCGCACATGACCATGGCGTCGGCCAGCTCGGCCTTGAGCTTGTCCACGTACACCTGGACCCCCTCGGAGCCCCCGCCGTAGACCATGATGACGAAGGGACGGCCGATGAGCACCGCGTCCGCCCCCAGGGCCAGGGCCTTGAACACGTCTAAGCCGGAGCGGATCCCGCCGTCCACCAGGATGGTCATTTTGCCGCCCACGGCGTCGGCGATGGCGGGGAGGACCTCCGCCGTGGCGGGGCACTGGTCCAGCACCCGGCCCCCGTGGTTGGAAACCACGATGCCGCTGGCTCCGGCCTCCAGGGCCTTTTCCGCCCCCCGGACGGTCATGACGCCCTTGAGGATGAAGGGGATGCCCTCCAGCAGGGAAACGATCTCCTTCAGCTCCTCCACGGTCTTGCTGCCCGCCGGGGGCTGGAGGTTTTTGAGGAAGGGCAGGCCCGCCGCGTCGATGTCCATGGCCACGGCGAAGGGCTTCGCGGGCTTAATGAGGGCCAGCTTCTCCCGGATGGTTTCAATGTTCCAGGGCTTGATGGTGGGCACGCCCCGGCCGTTTTGCTTTTTCAGGGCCTCCGCCGCGGCCTCCATGACGGCGGGGTTGGTGCCGTCCCCGGTGAAGGCGGCGATGCCCGCCTGGGCGCAGGCAGCCACTAAAATGTCGTTATAGGCGAGGTCGTCGTACTTGTCCCCGTAGTGGAGTTGCATGGCTCCCACGGGGGCGGCGAAGACGGGCAGGTCCGCCCTCTGGCCGAAGAGGGTGAAGGAGGTGTCCACGGGCTTGTTCTCGCAGATGGTGTCCATGTTGACGCAGAGCTCCTGCCATTTCTGGTAGTTGCGGATGAAGCCGGTGCCGATGCCCTTGGCCCCGGGGCCGGGGATGGTGTTCCGGCACCCAAGGCCGTTGCAGGTGGGGCAGGACTTGCAGTGGGGGCCCATGCAGGTGCGGGCGTTTGCCAGGACTTCCTGATAGGTCATGGTTGGTTCCTCCTCTAATTATATAATATGCTATATTTTCAGGTTTGCCTGAATTGTACAGAAAATGTTCTTGTTTTGCAAGGGGGGAGGTTTTTCCGGCGCTGACGCGCGGGGGAGTCAACAGCCATGATGATGGCTGGTTCATTGCACCCCCCATTTTCTCTTTTCCTTCCAGAAGGAAAAGAGAAAACGGGCCGTGCACGGTCCAAAAGAGAAAAGGAAGTATTGGGGGATGCGTACGTTTGGACGAGGGAGCGCGGCTGAAATGCTTCCGGTTTCATGAATGTCTTCTGCCCGCGGCGTGGTCTTAGCGGGGGTTTGGTGGACGCTGAATGGACCAGCGCCGCTTTCCGCTGCCGCTGCCCCGGCGCTTGCAGGTACCGAAGAAATGGCGGCCGGCGAAGCGTCGCCGCCATTGGCACGCACGGAAAGAGAACGTCGATAGGCGCTTCGGCTTCCGGGAACGCCGGGTTAGCGGCAGCGAGGACGGGAGGACAGGCCTTGCATCGACCACCCAACCCCCGCCCGCACCACGCCGCGGGTAGGGACATGCGTGTCAAACAGTCTGTACTCCTTCCGCGCCCCCGTTTTCTCTCTTCCACCGTGCACGGCGCATTCTCTCTTTTCGCAAAAGAGAGAATGGGGGGTGCAAATGGACCAGCCCTCAAAGGGCTGTTGACTCCCCGCCCGCCAGGGCGAGTACCAGCCCCCGCCCTGGCAAGGGCGAGTAAAAATCACCCCCCGGCGGCGCGTCTCATAGACTGGTATCGGTGATATCTATGAGAAATCCAAACTGCGACCCATTGGCTTTGACCACCGCCGTCAACACCCTGGCGGTAGCCGTTGCGGGGCAACTGAACGACGAGGAACTGGACCTGGTGGCGGCCATCCTGGTCCAGCTGGGGGACACCCTGGCCACCATCAGCACCCAGCGGGCCATTTGCTCCCGCTGATTTACCCCTCCAGCAGGCGCTTTGCGAGATCCACATTCCCCCGCTCCAGCTCCCGGAGCTTCCGGACCGCCTCCGCCTGAGCCGCTTTGTCCCCGGCTTGGGCGGCGGCCCGGTCGATCATGGCCTTGAGATTTTCCTCCGTCAGGGCCTCCAGGTCCGTGAAGTTGTCCTGTCCGATATACCGCAGGAAGGCCGAGACCTTGGGGTCGTAGACCACCCCCGCCAGGGGGATGCCCTGCCCGGCGGCGAAGATCAGGGCGTGGAGCCGCATGGACACCACCACTTCCATCCGGGACAGGGCCCCGATGATGGTCCCGGCGGCCCCGGCGTCGTCCAGGAAGTAATGTGGGATCTCCCCCAGATACTTGGCCGCCTCCCGGGCGGCTGTGGGATCCTGGCCCCGCTCCACCGCCGTGAAGACGGGAGACAGGCCGTAGCGCTCCCAGGCGTACCGGGCCCCGGCGGCGAAGACCGGGGCCTTCTCCTGGAAGCCCGGCCAGGGCCGGAGGGCGAAGCAGATAAACCGCTCCCCGTGGGGCGGTACGCCCGCCCGAAGGAGGACGCTGTCCGTCTTCTCCGCCGCCGCCGGGCGGAGGGTCAGGGCCGGGTCCGCCGTCAGATGGATCTCCGGCTTATCCACGCCCATGGATTTCAGCTCCTCCAGGGAGTCCGGCTCCCGGAGGGTGATCACGTCCACATTCCGGTTCAGCACCTTGGCCGCCAGCTTCCGGTGGTTCTCCCGGGTGACGGGGCCGATGCCGCAGCCGTACATCTGGACGGCGCAGCCCGCCCACTTGGCGGCCCGGATGTTCATCAGGTAGAACCAGAGAGACCGGCGGGAGGTCACGTCCTGGATGAGGCTGCCGCCGCCGTTGATATAGAGCCGCGCTTTCTTCATGGCCCCCAGCCAGCCGGGAAGATCCATCCGGCTGACGGAGCGGACCCGGTAGCTCAGGCGGGTGGACTTGGGATTCTTGGAGATGACCGTCACGGGCATGTCGGGATCAATGGACCGCATCTCCCCGAGAATGGCCTCCAAAATAGCGTCGTCCCCGGCGTTGCCCCGGCCATAGGCCCCGCAGATCACCGCGCCGTCCCGCTTCGCTTTCGGCCGGGCGTGGCGGCGGAGAATCTCCCCGTAAATATAGAGCTGGGTCTCCACGGTCTTCTCAATGGAGAACTGGGTGGAGGCCTTCTCAAAGAGCTTCTCCCCCATCTCCCGCCGGAGGGCCGGGTCGTTCCCCAGGGCCGCCAGGCGCTTCCCCAGGGTCTGAAAGTCCCGGGGGGTGAACAGGTAGCCGTTGACCCCGTCGTCAATGAGGTAGGGGATGCCCCCCACGGCGGTGGAGATGGTGGCCAGGTGGAACCGGGCCCCCTCGGTGAGGGCATAGGAAAAGGTCTCCGACAGGCTGGTCAGCACGTTGATATCCAGGGCGCTGTAAAAGCGGTCCATGCCCCCGCTGATCCACCCGGCGAAGGTGACCTGCCGTTCCACGCCCAATTCCCGGGCGAGACTGCCCAGCTTTTCCCGCTCCTCGCCGTCTCCGGCAATAACTAACCGTAGTTTTTTACAGGATTTATACGCCTCGGCGAAGCCCCGAATGAGGGTGGACATGTCTTTCACGGGGTTCAGCCGGGCGGCGATGCCCACAACGACGGAGTCCGCCTCCACGTCCGCCCCCAGGGAGCGGAGGTAGGGGAGCCGGTCCCCCTGGTCCGGGGCGGGGGTGAAGTCAATGCCGTTGTAGATGGCGTAGAACCGGTCCGCCGGGAAGCCCCGGGAGATCAGCAGGTCCACCATGGCGTCGGACACGCCGATGCGGTAGTCCAGCCGCCGGAGGGCCCAGGTGTTGATAACCCCGAAGGTGCACCGGGCCAGGGGGCGGCCCATGTAGTCGATTTT
>CAMXKT010000047.1 GCA_947244595.1 uncultured Oscillibacter sp.
AAAAAACGAGGACGGGAATTCCCGTCCTCGTTTCAACCGCAGGGGGCTGATTACTTGATGTTGCCCAGGTCGTTGACCAGGATGTTGGCAGTTTCGGGCAGGGCGGAGATGTCGTCGGACACGGTGACTTTGCCGTCGAACATATCCTTCACCAGGGCCTTGTAGTCGTCCTGAGAGAAGCCGTCGCCCCACTGGGTGGTATCCATGGGAAGCAGGACATAGTTGGCGGAGGGATCGTCGCCGGAGACCAGGCCCAGGGCCTCGGCCTTGCCGCCGTAGTTGGCAAAGTTTCCAGCGGCCACTTCGTCCAGCATGTGGTTGACCGTGGCGGCCAGGCCCTTCATGGCGGAGGTCAGGGTCACGCCCTCGCCGTAGGCTGCGTCCAGATTGAAGCTCTGGTCCACGTCCACGCCGATGACCTTGGTTCCGGGGACCTTGGCGGCCGCCTCACCGGCGGAGGTGCAGATGCCGCCGCCGCAGGCGAAGACCACTTCCACGCCCAGGTTCTGATACCAGTTGTCGGTGTAAGCGGTGATGTCGGGATCTCCGAAGAACTGGTTTCCGTAGACATACTCCACGACCACGTCGCTCAGGCCCAGCTCACCGGCCGCGGCGTCGATGCCCTGGACATAGCCATAGCCGAAGCGCTGCACGGCGGGAACGGCCATGCCGCCCAGGTAGCCCAGGTGGGTGTAGCCCAGCTTCACGGCGGCGTAACCGGCCATATAGCCGCAGAGCTCTTCCTTATAGACGGCGCAGTAGACGTTCTCGGGCACAGTGCCGCCCACGTCGCCTTCGCTGACGTCCAGGGCGATGAAGGTGATGTCGGGGTAGACGTCGGCCGTCTGGGTGATGGTCTCGCCGAAGGCGAAGCCGGGCATGACGATGACATTGTAATCCTCGTCAGCGGCCTTTTCCACCATGGCCACACGCTCGGCGGTGGAGTCTCCGGCGGGCTTGTAGTAGGTGAATTCCACGCCGTTGGCCTCGCACCAGGCCTTGCTGGCCTCGTAGGTGGTCTGGTTGAAGGACTGGTCCGTGATGTCGCCGTAGTCCGTGATCATGGCGACCCGGATGTCCGCTCCGCCCTCAGAGCCGCCGTCGTCAGCGGGCTCGGCGGGGGTCTGAGTGGGCTCCTGCTGCTGGGCGCCGCCGTCGGCGGGAGCGTCGGTCTTGCCGGAGTCTCCGCCGCCGCAGGCGGCCAGGGACAGAACCATCGCCAAAGTCAGCAGGATCGCAAATAACTTCTTCATTGGTATCAACCTTCCTTCCATATGTTCCCCCGGCGGGGCCGGAGGTCTCGGCTCCAAAGGGCCAAGCCCATTATAACAATTCCTTCCCAGGATTTCAACCGGATTTCCAAAATGTTTTCCTTTTCGCCAAGCTTCCAGAAAAACTCCATCGTTTCCCACAAAAGCGGCGGGGGTTCCTTTGGCGCTTTTTACCGTTTCGCCATGCGGACGGCGGTCTCCAAGGCGATCTCCATCATTTCCGTCAGGGAGCTCTGCCGCTCCGCCGGGGGAAGCTCCTCCTTGGTGACCAGATTGTCGGTGACGGCGCAGATGGTCAATGCCCGCTTCCCCGCCTCGGCAGCGGTGGTGTAGAGCCCCGCCGTCTCCATGTCGATGGCCAGGACGCCCATGGGGGCCCACTCCAATCCGCTGCCGTGCTTATAGTAAAACACGTCGGAACTGAGGATATTCCCCACCGGGGGTTCCAGGCCCCGTTCCCGGGCGGCGGCCACGGCGGTCTCCAGCAGCGTGAAGTCCGCGATGGGGGCAAAAATCCCCGGGAGGCCCAGGTGATGGGCGAAGTTGGAATCCGTGCAGGCCCCCTGGGCGATCACCAGATCCCGGAGCTTCAATTTCTCACTGAGCGCCCCGGTGGTACCCACCCGGATGATGTTCTCCACGCCGTAGAAGTGGAAGAGCTCGTGGGCGTAAATGCCGATGCTGGGGATCCCCATGCCGGAGGCCATGGTGGAAACGGGGACGCTCCGGTAGGTCCCCGTCCAGCCCTGAATGCCCCGGACATTGTTCACCAGGCAGGGATTTTCAAAGAACTTCTCGGCGATGAACTTGGCCCGGAGGGGATCGCCGGGCATCAGGACGGTCTGGGCGAACCGGTCCTTCGCGGCCTCGTTGTGGGGGGTGCCCATCTCAGCCCTCCAGGGCCTTCACGGCTTTGACGATGCGGCTGGTCCCCAGGCGGGAGGCCCCCAGGCTGATGAAGTCCTCCGCGTCCTTCAGGTCCGCGATGCCTCCGGCCGCCTTGATTTTCACATGGGGGCCGATGTGCCCCGCAAAGAGGGCCACATCCTCCCGGGTGGCTCCGCCGCCGCCGAAGCCCGTGGACGTCTTGATGTAGTCCGCGCCGGAGGCGGTGACGATCTCGCACATTTTTACCTTTTCCTCGTCGGTGAGGAGGCAGCACTCGATGATGACCTTGAGGAGCTTTCCCTTGCAGGCGGCCTTGACGGCCTTGATCTCCTCCAGCAGCTCGTCCCATTTCCGGTCCTTCACCCAGCCGATGTTGATGACCATGTCCACTTCCTCCGCCCCGTTTTCCACGGCGTCGGAGGCCATAAAGCATTTGGCGGCGGTGGTGTCGTAGCCGTTGGGGAAGCCGATCACCGTGCAGATGGGCAGCTTGCCCTGGACATATTCCGCCGCCTGCTTCACGTGGCTGGCCGGGATGCAGACGCTGGCGCACTCATATTTCATCCCGTCGTCGCAGATGGTCTTGATCTCCTCCCAGGTGGCTCCCTGGGCCAAAAGCGTATGGTCGCACTTTCCAAGGATTTCCTTCAGTTCCATTTCAGCCTTCTCCTTCATGATAAAAATATTCCCCGCTGCGGGAGAGGTCTTCCTTTTTAAATTATACCAGACTTTCCCACGTCTGTCCAGTAGGGGCGGGTCCGCGTGTCCGCCCCCCTTGCAAATCCGGTCCCGCCGTGCTACAATGTGGCAAGTATTCTTTACGGAGGCTTATCCCATGAAAAAACAAGTTCTATCCCTGCTCTGCGCCTTGATTCTGCTTCTGGGCGCGGTTCCCTCCGCCGCCGCCCTGGAAGGGGAGTCCCGGCGGGCCGCCGAGACCCTGGCGAGCCTCGGTCTCATCGACGCCGTCCCCGCCGGCGAGGCGCTGAACCGCCCCGCCGCCCGGATCCACGGAACGGATCTGCTGGTCCGTCTCTCCGGCGCCGTCAAGGCCGACATGCCCTCCGGCGCCCAGGACTACGCCGTGGCCAAAGGCTGGGTCACCGTCACCAAGGGTCAGAGCGACCCCCTGCCCACCAGCGAGTTCTGCGCCTCGCTGCTGCGACTGCTGGGGTACGAGGGCTTTACCGACGAGAACGCGGACCTCTTCGCCCGCCGGGCGGCCCTGACCGCCCGGGACTATGACGAAACCCTTACTCTGGGGGACCTGTACCAGCTGGCCCGGGACGCCCTGGCCTTCCCCGGCCGGGACGGCAGGACCCTGGCCCAGGGGCTCGTGGAACAGGGCCGCTGCACCCAGGCTCAAATCCAGCCCCTCTTCCCGGAGGAGCTCACCGCCCGGCAGGTGGCCGGCCGGCACATGGCCGCCGCCTTCCAGCTGGATGTCTACTATTCGGAAAAGTCCTATAAGAACGGCCTGCGGAGCAACGGCGGCAGCGGCTTCTTTATCTCCGCCGACGGGCTGGCCGTCACCAACTACCACACCATAGAGGGCGCCGTCCGGGCCACCGTCACCCTCATCACCGGCGAGACCTTCCTTGTGGACCGGGTGCTGTTCCACGATCCCGACAGCGATCTGGCCCTGCTGCGGGTCTCCAGGACCTCCACGGACAAGACTGAAGTCCCCTTCTTCTCCTACCTGGAGATCGCGGAGGAGCCCGCCCTCCGCCGGGGCGACCGGATCTACACCCTGGGGGTCCCCCTGGGCCTCGCCCCCGCCATCAGCGAGGGCATCGTCAGCGCCACGGATCATATGATCTCGAAGTTCAGCGCTCCCTGCGTGGTCAACACCGCCGACATCTCCCACGGAAGCAGCGGCGGCGCCCTGCTGAACATCTACGGCCATGTGGTGGGCGTCACCTCGGGAGCCTATGAGGCCGGCAACAGCCTGTACATCTCCGTCCCCCTCACCCCCATTCTGGAGGCCGACTGGGAGGCCGAGGGCCTCACCCTGGCGGAGGCCGCCCGGGCCGCCAAAGCGGCCGCCAAGGAGGCGGCAAAGAACCAGGACTGACAGGCGGCAGGTCCCCGCGGAATTCCTGGAGAATTTTCTCGAATACCACTTGAAAACCGGAAAGCGTTGTGGTATGATAAGAAGCTGTCAAACACGCTTCACGTTCCGCGTGATCTTATTGGAGGTAGAATGTCTTGAAAATCGCCATCACTGTTTTGCAGCTCCTCTGCGGGCTGGGCATCATCCTGATCGTTCTGTTCCAGTCCGGCAAGAGTGCCGGCCTCTCCGGCGCCATCGGCGGCGTGGCTGATTCTTTCCTGGCCAAGAACAAGGCCAAGACCATGGACGCCAAGCTGGCCCGGGCTACCAAGTGGATCGGGGCCCTCTTCCTGGTCCTGACCCTGATCCTGCTGATTCTCGGCTGAGCGAATCAAAAGACCGCCCCTCGGAGTGTCCGAGGGGCGATTTTTTCACAAAAAAATTTTCAAACAAATGTTTGCTTTTTCCAGCTCGCTGTGCTATACTGAGGAAAATAACCGCGCCCTCAGGGCGCTGGGGAGGTCCTGTCATGGCGAAGCTCACCCATATGCAGCAGAAGGTTTACGACTACATTGCCTCCTGCATACAAACCCAGGGTTACCCGCCCTCCGTGCGGGAGATCGGCGACGCGGTGGGCCTGAAATCTCCCTCCACGGTCCACTTTCACCTGAAGCACCTGGAGGAAGCCGGGGTCATCGCCAAGGGAGCCGGGAAGGGCCGGGCCATCGCCCTGACCGGGTCCTCCGCTCCAAAAGACCGGGTGCCCATCGTGGGCAACGTGGCCGCCGGCAGCCCCATTCTGGCGGAAGAATGTATTGAGGACTACCTCCCCTTCGACGCCGGAGGCCGGGAGGGCGAGTACTTCGCCCTGCGGGTCCGGGGCGAATCCATGCTGAACGCCGGCATCCTGCCCGGGGATCTGGTAGTAGTCCACAGCCAGCCCACCGCCCGCCACGGGGAAATCGTGGTGGCCATGATCGAGGATGAGGCCACGGTAAAGCGCCTTTCCCTCCGGGGGGGACAGGTCTGGCTGCTGCCGGAGAACGAAGAGTATTCCCCCATCGACGGCACCTACGCCAAGATCCTGGGGAAGGTAGCCGCCGTGGTGCGCCATTATTGAGCACGTCCTGAGAAACGGCAAGGCCGGAGCCCTACGGGCTCCGGCCTTGTTCTTCGTTTAGGCGTAGGTGTCGATATAGTCACCAACGCCGGGAGTGGGAGGAAGCATGGCCAGCTCTCCCATGGCCTGCTGTTCCATGTCCGTCATGGTCCGCTTCTGCAGGCTCATCGCGTATTGCGTCTCCAGCCGCGCGGAGCTCATCTCCATGGCGGCCATGGCAATATCATTCATCATTGTCGGGCTCTCCTTTCTCTTGCTTTTTCGGGGAAATCGGCATGCTGCCCAGCAGCCCCAGCAGCTCCGCAGGAGCCGCCTCCTCGGCGGCGGAATCCTGGTTCACCAGCTTGGCGTCCAGCAGCTCGCTGCGGAGGATCGGCACCTCCGGCGGCGCGGAAATAGCCAGGCGGACCCGCCCGCCCTCAATGGACACCACGGAGACCCGGATCTCCTCCCCGATCACCAGGGATTCGCCGGTCCTGCGCTGTAAGATCAGCAAGGCGCGGCCCCCTCCCCGCGGCCGAATTCCGCCAGGGGATGCCGCATTTCATACCGTTCCATAATCACCTGACGGGCCTCCCGGGTCTCCGGATGGATCACCAGGGGGCACTTCAGATTCACCGTGCTGGTGGAAACCGGGTTCTTCACCGCGCAGAGCACGTAGAACCCCAGGTCTCCCGTCTCCTTCACGCCGAAGGCCTTCAAATCCGAAGGATCCAGCTCCGGCACGTAATCCGGCTTCAGCGTGAAGGGGTCCAGCGCCACAAAAGCCAGGGCGGGGGTCTTCACGCTCTGGAGACAGAGGAGCCCGCCGCCGTCGAAGGGCAGCAGCAGAAAGTCCCTCTCCTCCTCAAAGCCGAAGAGGCCCTCGGGAAAGCGGATCACGTCTCCGGCCTCGTATTCGATCTCGCCGAAGTACTTCGTCTGGAGCTTTAATATCTCTGTCATGCCTTCACATCCACCGGCTCATAGTTGGGATCGGCGGAGGGGGGCACGTAGAGGGGGCCGCCGATATACTTGATGATGACCTCCGGACGCTGTTTGACGGAAATCTCGATATCCCCGGGGACAAACTCAAATTCCGTCTGATTGATCCGCCAGTCAAAATTCAGCTTATCCATCTCATAGCGGATGTTCATCTCACCGGGGTCCCAGTCGATCTCAGGGCCCTCGGAGGGGATGAAATCCATGGCGGGCTGGCTGAACATCTGCTCGCTGATGGCCGTCTTGGCCAGCTGGGCCTGCACATCCTCGCCAAATTTGGCCTTCAGGTAGAGTTCGCCCTCTTGGGCGAGGGCGGCAGTGGCGCTGTAGGCGGCCTGCTGGCCCTTCTGGGCGCTCTGCTCGATGCTGCGGGGAGCGGTGGGGACAATGGACTGACGCATCTCGAAGGTATCCATGTTCAGCTGAATCGGTCTGCTCTTGATGCTCAGGCCCTTTTTGTCCCTGGAAATCTCCAATTCCGCCGTGCCCCGGGTGTACTGCAGCTGGGCGCGGGAGGTCCGCATCTCGATTTCAATGGGCACACTGGTGATTTCAAGAAGCTGTCTCATAGGTCATGGCGCACTCCTTCCTCTGAAAAAATAGATTCCGTCTCTTTAGAAATTCATATAATCCATCAGGCTCTGGGACAGGACGCTGTTTCCGATCTTTAAAGCCGCGTCGTAGCAGTAGCGGGCAAACATGAAGTCGGAAATGGCCGCCGCGGGATCCGCGTCCTCCAGATCCATATACTGCTGTTTCAGAGAATCCTTTGTGTCGGTGAGCAGCTCGCTGTTATCCCGGAGGAAACCGCTCTGCGTGTCCATGGCCGTCCAGCGCTCCCGGAAATCACTGTTGCTTTTCTCGTACTCCTGGAACAGGGCCTTGAAGCGGAGCTCGTCGTCGCCGCTGGCAAATTCTCCGGTGGTGACGTCGCAGCGCTGGAGGATCTGGCCGATTTCGTTGACCACGGAGATCACATTGTTGGGGATTTTGTCCACCACTCCGATGACGTTCCCTTTGTCGTCCTCTACCTCCACGCCGTCCTTGGTCCCGTAGCCGCCCAGGTAATAGACGCCCTGGAGCGACATGTCGAACACGGTGGAACTGACGGCCGCGCCGTCCGCCTCCTTGTGGCCCAGACCCACGTCGATGTCCTTCCGCTCCTCGTCCAGGAAGTAGTTCATCTTCTCCACGTCCGCCGGGTTCTTGGAGTCCACGGGCACGCCCCGGAAGTACAGGCCCGTGGCCGCCTCGGACTCCTTGTTTGTGGCGGTGCCGTCCGGTCTCAAGTATTTGAGGTTCGTGGTCTCGTCATACCGCTCGTTCTTCTTGGGGACCTTCTCGGCCTCGTTCGGGTCCATGGTCCCCGTGCCGTCCGGCTTCAAATACATGCCGTAGGCTCCGGTTATCTGGCCCGGCTCGACCGGGGCCGGCGGGTTCGCCTCGGGCGGATTCACCAGGCTGTCGGAAAGCTCCTTGTCATAATGGGGGTTCAGCTTGGGCACCTCGGCCGCGTCGGCCTCCACATTGGTCAGCGTTCCGTCATCCATGACGTACTGGAAAGCCGTGGCGTGATCCGGGTTGCTGGGGTCCGGCTCTCCGGAGATATACACCGGGTTCACCTGGGGGCCCCAGGTGAAGGGGGGATTCAGCGTGTCCGCCCCGGAGAAGACATAGTTCTCGCCGTAGCGGCCGTTCATGATCTGGGCGATGTCCTGGGCCTTGGAGCACAGGGACTGCCCCAGGGCCAGACGGCCCGGGCCCGTGGAGTCGCTGGCGGCCCGGATAATGCTGGCGACGGAGGCGTCGTCCGACCGGGAGTACAGGTCCGTGGAGACGTTCTCCAGGGCCGCCCAGCCCACGTCGTACTTGTGGCGCAGGGACTCGTTGACGCTGTACTGGCTCTCCGCCCGCAGGTAAGACCGGCGGATCTGGAAGCAGCGGGTGGCCAGGGAGGGATCCTCGGCGTAGGAGCTGAAAAGCCGCCGGCTGGTGACGACGTTCATCGCCTTCCCCAAGGTGTTGTTGGATTTGTTCAGATCGTAGCGGTAGTTTTTCAGCGTGCCTACGGTGGTCATTCTTGGGATCATAGGGCTTCTTCCTCCTTACTATCAGGTCGTCATGCCGGTGCCGTTGATCAGTTTATCCAGCACGCTGTCTATAGTTGTCATCAGCCGGCAGGCGGCGTTATAGGATTTCGCGTACATCATCAGGTTCATGGCCTCGTCGTTGAAGTCCACGGAGGACACGGAGTCCCGCTGGGTGTCGATGGCCAGGGCCGTTTCATAGGCGGTCTTTAAGTCGGTTTCGGTGGATTTCTGGTCGTGGCCCAAGACGTCTCCGATGTCGTTCCACATCTCGAAGAAGGTGCCCTCGAACATGGGCACGTCGCTGGCGTTCTCGTTCCCATCCAACGACTTGGGCACGTACTGGAACTTCTGGAAGTCCAGTATGTATTCCATGTGGGTCAGGTTGTCGCTCTGGCCGGAGACGGGCTCCAGATAGCCGGGCGGGCAGGTGAAGCTGCGGACCAGCAGGTGGGTTTTCTCCCAGGTGTTGGAAATCGAGATGTTGGCGGCGGTGATTCCGGTGGGGTCGTCGTTCCCCGGGTTGTTGCTGAACAGCACGCCGCCCCGGAAGAAGCCGATGGAGACGTTGTTGCCGTCGGCGTCCTTGCCTCCGCCCCGCTTTAGGTAGTCTTCCACGGACTGGATAGTGGCGTCCTTAGCCTGCATCGCGGCCTGGGCCTCCGGGTCCAGGTCCTCCCACTTGGTGTCCTTGGTCAGGGTGATGGTCTTCTGGGCTCCGCCCGCGTCCGTATAGGTCACCGTCACCGGGACGCCGGCTTCTTTTCCATCTTCGTCGAGGCCCTTGGTGATGTAATTTCCTTTGTCGTCCACAAGGAAGCCCTGGTTCGCCTCGTTGAGGGCCTGGGCAAACTGGTTGGCCAGCAGGTCCAGGGCCTTCTGGTAGTAGGGGATGCCCCGCTTGGCGCCGGCTCCCTCGTCCAGGCTCGCGATCACGTTCAGGTCCGTGAACTCGCCCTCTTCGGTGATCAGCTCCCGGCGGGCCTGGAGCTTGCCCGTGATGTCGTTGTCGTCCAGGGCCACGGGCTTGGTGATCAGGTGCTCAAACACCTGCTTCGTGTAGGTGTAGTCCGTGTCCGCGGGCGGCTTTGCCGTGACGCCGGGTTTCAGCGTCCGCTTGTAAATCGTAACGGTTTTGTCGCCCTCCGCGGGAAGGTTTTCCTCTTCCGTAATGGCCCGGCCGGTCCTGTCGAAATGGAGGCCCAGGTCCTTGATATCATCCCACGTAATCGCTTCTTTCTCGTAGGCGTGGGCAGTCACGTTGAGATCTCCCCGCTTATTTGTCAGCTCGGAAATCATGATGTTGTAGAGGGGGTTTTCCTCATCCGTCAGGATGGTGGCGTCCCGGAGGTCGGCCACGGGAGAGGTCGTGCCGTCGTCGTTTTTCTTGAGATATTTGCTGGTGAGCTCCGCGTACTGCGCGTCATACTCCGCCTGGGTAATGTTTCCGGCGTCCAGCTCTTTTTTCAGATCCTCCACCTTTTCCGGGGCGTACTTATCGTTCAGCATCGGCGTCCCCAGGGAGATCTGGGCGCTGAACACGCCGTCCACCAACAGGGACTCGTCGGTGGTGACGTGGCCGTCCGGATTGGCGTCGTCCAGGGAGATGGTCAGCTTCTCCACCGTCAGCCCGCCGGAGATGACCTCCTCGCTGTAGGTCACGTTGATATCGATCAGCTCGGAGAGCGCGTCGATCTGGCGGTTCCGCTCGTCCCGAAGCTCCAGGGCGGGGTCGCCGTGGATTTCGCACTTGCGGATCTCCTCGTTCAGGGAGCGGATGGAGGTCAGGTAGCCGTTGATGTCGGTTATGTCGTCGTGCAGCTTGGCAATATTTTGCTGCCGCACGTCTTCCAGCTTGTTGGCGTAGGAATTGAAGGTGGCGATCAGGTTCGCCGCCGTCTGGCGGACGGTGTTGTCATACTCCTGGTGTCCGGTCTCGCTCACCAGGTCCCGCATAGCGGTGGCGATCTTGTTGAAGTACAGGCCCAGGATGCCGAAGCCGTCCTCTCCCTTGGTGACGTCGCCCTTGCCCACCTCGTCCAGGATGGTGGCGATTTCGTCCAGACCCTCCAGCTTGGCGTCCATCTGGCCCACCTTGGCGTTCTCCGTCCGGAAACGGATGTCCAGGTAGGGGCTGCGGATCTGGGAGAGATTCTTCACCAGGGCGCCCTGGCCGGTGCGGATGTCGCCCTCCGCGTAGTAGCGGTCGCTGCCCGCGGCGTAGAGGCTGACCTGATTCAGGCGCTGCCGGGTGTAGCCCGGGGTGTTGATGTTGGAAATATTGTTGCCCGTCACGCTGAGGCCGGTCTGAGCGGCGTAGATCGCCAGACGGGCCTGGGTGAAGGACCCAAAGGTACCAATGCCCATATCAAAATACTCCTTTTAAGTCTTCGCGTGTCAGGCGCGGAAATCCGTTTTCATAGACGGGGGCGGGGCGCTGATCTCCGGCTCCCTGCCGTAGCCCGGTCCCCCCGGCGCGTCGGCGGGAGGGCCCCCCAGCTGCACGATGATGCCCTCCACCTCGTGGAGGTTCAGCTCCAAAAGCTTCCTCGTCTTTCCGGAGGCCCTTTGATAGGCCGCGTAGCGGTCTCGCAGCTCTTCCACCGCCTGCCGGGCCTCCGCCTGCATAGCGGAGGGGAAATGATCGGGGACTCTGCTCAGCGGCACGCCCACCAGACCCAGCTGGGCCAGCAGTTTATCCCGGTTCTGCTCCAGACCCCGGAAGTTCAGGGCCTGGGCCTGCTCCTGGTTCAAAAGCTCGTTCAAAACCATCAGGTCGTCCGCCTGGACGGCGGCCAGCTTTTTCACGTTCAGATCCGTGAGGCTCTCCAGCCCCCGGCACATGGAGCGCAGAAAATTCAGGTAGGAACGGTACAGCTCATCCATATCATTCCTCCACCAGGAACAGCATCCGGCCCGCGATGGCCATGGGGTCCGGCCGGTACTCCCCGGCGGACACCTCCCGGCGCAGCTCCTGAATGTCGCCGGTGGTGTTGGCGGTCCGCACCTCCCGGGAGAGGCGGCTCACCACCTCCATCTGGAAGCTCCTCCGGCCCGCGGGGGCGGAGAAGTCGACGGAGTCGTACTTGTGCCCGGAGACAGTCTGGGCGGCTGTTCCCCGCTTCTGAGCGGGGTAATACGTTTTCGTCCGGCCGATGGAAGAGATGGGGCCGGAACCGGCAGAAGTCAGCATGATCACTCACATCCTTTGCTATTGACAGCATTCCACTTCATATCACTTCATTATTCATATCGGCAAAATACCGGGAAAGTTAAGGACGGCAGGCAGAATTTTCTTGATTTGAGAAGAAACATTTTCAAGGAAACCACGGGGCCGAATCGCCGTTTTGCCCAAAAAACGGGCCCCGCCTCCCTCTCGGAAGCGGGGCCCGCGCAAGGCTTTCCTCTGGTTCAGTGCAGCGTTTTCAAATGCCGGAGCAGTACGTTGGCCACATTATCGCAGGACGCCTGGATACAAACCGCCCCAATGTCGTTGGCCACCATGGGCATACCGTACACCACGCTGGATTCCTTGTCCTGACCGATGGTGTAGGCCCCTCTTTTCCGCATCTCCAGAAGGCCCGCGGCACCGTCCTGGCCCATGCCGGTCATGATGATGCCCACCATCTTGCAGCGGACCACGTCGGCCATAGAGTGGAACATGGCGTCCACCGACGGGCGGTGTCCGCTGACCTTCTCTCCCTGTGTGCAGGAGACGGTGTACTTGTCGCCGATGCGCACCACCCGGCACTGCAGGTCCGCCGGGGCCACCAGGGCCAGCCCCCGGTGAAGCTCGTCGCCGTTTCGGGCCTCCCGGACCTCCATTTTGCAGATGCGGTTCAGCCTGTCGGCGTACATCTGGGTAAAGCCCTTGGGCATGTGCTGAACAATGACCATGGGCGGAATATCCGCCGGGAGGCGGCGCATGACCTCCAGGGTCGCTTCCGTGCCTCCCGTAGAGGCCCCCAGGCCCACCAGCACCCGGTCCAGGGCCGGGCCGCCCCCCAGGTTCGGCGTGGCTACCGCCACGGAGGGACTCCGCAGCAGGGCGGAGCGGGGCCTCGCCATAGAGGCCACCAGCACCTTCTGGGTAAGGTTGGTGATGAAAACCTCCTTGCTCTCCTGCACGTCCGGCTTGCGGACGAAATCCACCGCGCCGGCGTTCAGCGCGTCGAAGACCTTCAGGTTCAGGGAGGAGCAGAGAATCACCGGCACGGGATGGGTGGGCAGATACTCCTTCAAAAAGTCGATACCGCTCTGTCCGGGCATTTCCACGTCCATGGTAACCACGTCCGGGTTCAGGCGGGACAGCTTCTGTTTCGCGTCCAGGGTGTTGATGGCATAGCCGATCACCTCAATCCTGGGATGGGCCGAGAGTCCCTGGGTGATGAGGTTCCGGGCCAGGGCGGAGTCGTCCACTACCAGTACGCGGATCTTTTTCCCTAGTTCCATGTTGAGGGAACCACCTCCTTGTTATTTTTGGAAGGTCGCCGTAGCCAAACGGCGATAGGGCGCGTTCTGGCTCAGG
>CAMXKT010000048.1 GCA_947244595.1 uncultured Oscillibacter sp.
CCGCGCCCCCGTTTTCTCTCTTCCACCGTGCACGGCGCATTCTCTCTTTTCGCAAAAGAGAGAATGGGGGGTGCATTGCACCAGCTAGCACCCTAGCTGCATTCCCCCGCCCGAACGGGCGAGCAAAAGCCCCTCCCCCGGCAAGGGGAAATTTACGAAATCATCTCACTGCCGATCTGGTAGCCGCTCCAGGTCCCAAACTCCGGCCACACGGCGGAGCAGTCATAGAAGAAGTAGGCACCCAGGGAGGAACGCCACTTCTCCGCGTTGAAGAACAGGACCGGCAGGGTGTAGGCCTCGTCCTCGTGGTTCTCGTTGGGCGTGATGGAGAACAAACACCCGTCCTCCCAGTGGAGGAACGCCGCCCCCTCCGGCGCGCCGTCCCCCAGGGATTCGGCGGTGAAATATCCCTGCTCCTTCAGCTCGTCGAAGGTCCCCGTCACCACCTCCACGCCGTGCAGCTCCCCGAAGCGCCAGGCCAGGGCGGCCTTCTCACTCTCGGTCAGCTCACCGGGGGCCTGGGAGAGGTCCAGACCCGCCAGGGTGATGTTCTCGTTCAGCCCCTTGTCCTTCTCCCAGAGGTCGTCCAGCACCTGGAGGTACAAGCCGCAGAGGTCGTACGTGGTCCCGGCGGGGCTTCTCCCCCTGCCCCGGGTCCAGGCGGAGACGGAATACACCTCCCCCAATTGAGCCGGGAAGGTCTCCATCACCGTGCCGTTGAAGGCCACGTCCACCGCCATGCCGTCCTCCAGGGCGGAGGGCTCCGCCGCCTCGCCGTCCAGGGTGACGGGCACGTCCTTCACGGCAAGCCGGTAGACCCCGGTTCCCCCATGGAGCCCTTCGTCCAGCTCCGCCAGGAGGAGAGTCCCGTCCTCCGCGCCGTCCACGATGCGGCAGGTGAGGACCGTGGGCTCCTCGTCCGGGTCCAGAGAGAGCGTGCTGTCCGCCGGGGCGGGCGGGGTCCCGGCCGTGAGGGGGGCCGTCCCAGCCGGGTCCTCCGAGGTCTCCGCCGGGATATTTCCACAGGCCGTCAGCGACAGGCAGAGGGCCAGGGCCAGTCCAAATTTCCAGAGCTTCATGAAACCGCCTCCTTTTCCTGTTTAGTCGGAAAGGGAGGCGGTTTTGTTCCGGGGGTTATTTACTTTTTTTCAGCCGCCGCAGGAGGACTCCCAGGAGGCCCCCCGCCAGGCCGGGAATGCCTGTCATCCAGAGGTGGAACAGGGCGCTGCTGTTGTAAACCAGGGCGATGCAGGGCAGGGTCAGGGCCATGCAGAAGGCCGGATAGACCAGCCACCAGCGGGGAAGCCGGGTCCCCAGGGGACAGGCGCTGAAAAAGCAGAACAGGGGAAGGATGAGGAAGGGGTAGAACATCCCCGTCAGCACCGGGAAGTCCCGGGCGTCCACCAGCATGAGGGCCGGAGGCAGCAGCAGCTCCACCGCCGCCGCCAGGATGAGGTAGGGGGCCAGCGTCCTCCAGGGGGGCTCCGCCGTGTCCAGGCCGGAGGATTTTCGGATCGCCCACACGTCGGACTGCCACTCTATGAAGCGGACGGACCACTTCAGCACGTACAGCAGGAGCAGCAGCCCCAGCAGGTACAGCCAGGTCTCCACATAGGGAAACCACCGGCACCGCCAGCCCGCCAGGGAATAGACCGCCGCCGTGGCCAGAAAATGGACCCCGGACCACAGGAGGGTCCGCCGCTCCAGGAGGAAGGGCACTTCTATGGTGTTCAGCGCCGCCCCCAGGAGGCCGGACCAGAAAAACTGCGCCAGGGCCGCCGTGACAGGGTTCCCGTAAGCCTTCGCCATGGCCTCCGTCACCATGGGCAGGACGTTGCTCTTCGGGGCGGGGATAACGAACATCCCCCCAAACAGGAAGATGAGATAGACCGCCGCCACCCCCCAGGGGAAGCCCGCCTTCGCCCGCCGGAAAAGCTCCCGGCAGAGTTCGCCTTTGCTCATATCCCCAGCACCTCCTTGATCTTCTTCACGTACCGCCGGGAGACGTAGGTCACAACGCCCCCCTCCAGCGTCACCCGGATGGTCCCGGACAAACTCAGGTCCAGGGCCGTCACCCGCTTCCAGTTCACGATCTCCGAGTGGGACACCCGGACAAACTCCCGCCGGGGAAGCCGCTCCTCCAGCTCATACAGCCGGAGGCGGACGGTGTACACGTCCCCGTCCAGCGTTTGGGCCCGGACCTCCTTGTCCTCCCCGTAGAACCGGAGGACCTCCCCCGGGTCCAGGGGGACGGCCCGGCCCTCCCGGAAGCCCGTCAGCCGTTCGGGCTTCTCCAGCCGCGCCAGCAGGGCCCGGAGCTCCTCCGTCTCCCCCGGGGACAGCACCTTCACCAGCAGCTCCTCCAGCGCCGGGTCCAGGGTTACGTCGATTTTCATGGGGCCCCGCCTCCTCTCTTGCATCCAGTATACCCAAAAGGGGCCCCGCCGTCCAGCCCTCTCGGACCATCGGCGGCGGGCGGGGGACGGACGGTCAAAATATCCAAAAACTGGTGAAAATTTTTTCTGAAATGTCCTCTTGACTTTTGGCGGCGGTTCCGTATAATAAGCATTAGATTAAGAACCTAAATTTTTGCTTATGAGGAGGCAGGGCCATGACCAAGCGGGAGCGGCAGCTTTTGAACTGGATCGAGGAGAACCCCCTCATCTCCCAGAAGGAGCTGGCGGACAAGGCGGGCATCACCCGGTCCTCCGTCGCCGTGCATATCTCCAACCTGATGAAGAAAGGCTATATCACCGGCAAGGGCTACATCGTCCAGACGGCCCCCTATGTCACCGTGGTGGGGGGCGTGAACGTGGACATCGGCGGCCGGCCGGAGGCGGCCTTGGTGGCCCGGGAC
This sequence comes from uncultured Oscillibacter sp., assembly GCA_947244595.1. Taxonomy (GTDB): domain Bacteria; phylum Bacillota; class Clostridia; order Oscillospirales; family Oscillospiraceae; genus Oscillibacter. The sequence continues at coordinate 2,858 of CAMXKT010000048.1, forward strand.
TCCAACCCCGGGGCGGTCCAGTCGTCCCTTGGGGGCGTGGGGCGGAACATTGCCCACAACATGGCCCTGCTGGGCCTGGACGTGCGGCTGGTGACGGCCTTCGGAGACGATCTGAACGCCCAGAAGCTGGCCGCCAGCTGCGGAGAGCTGGGCATCGACATCTCCCAGTCCCCCGTCATCCCCGGCGGGCGGACCTCTACCTACCTCTTTATCAATGACGAGCGGGGGGACATGGCCCTGGCCGTCAGCGATATGGAAATTTACCAGCACCTGACCCCCCAGGCCCTGGCCCAGCGGCGCAAGCTCCTGGACGCCAGCCAGGTGGTGGTCACCGACACCAACATCCCCGCCGAGAGCATCGCGTGGCTGGCGGAGAATTGCGCCGCCCCCATCTTCGCCGACCCGGTGTCCACCGCCAAGGCCGTGAAGCTGAAACCCGTCCTGGGGAAGCTCCACACCTTAAAGCCCAACCGCCTGGAGGCGGAGCTCCTCTCCGGCGTGCCCATCACCGACGATGAGAGCCTGGACCGGGCGGCGGACGCCCTGCTGGACACGGGCCTCCGCCGGGTGTTCATCTCCCTGGGGGCGGACGGGGTCTTCGCCGCGGACCACGGCGGCCGGGTCCGGCTCCCCTGCCTCCCGGGCAGCCTGGTCAACGCCACGGGCTGCGGAGACGCTTTCATGGCCGCCATCGCCTGGGCCTATCTCCAGGGCACGGACCTGGAGGAGACCGCCCGGGCGGGTCTGGCCGCCTCCTCCATCGCCATGGCCGGTAAGGAAACCATCAACCCCTCCATGAGCGAGGAAGCTCTGCGGGAGCGCCTGAGCCCGGGCCTTGCCTGATAACGGTTTATCCAATTTCCATTCATATATTTTTGGAGGTCAATAATCATGAACATGAACAAGTACCTGGATGTCGCCCCTGAAGTCAAGGAAGCCCTGGCCGCCGGAAAGCCCGTGGTGGCCCTGGAGTCCACCATCATCTCCCACGGCATGCCCTATCCCCAGAACGTGGAAACCGCCCTGAAGGTGGAGTCCATCATCCGGGAGAACGGGGCCGTCCCCGCCACCATCGCCGTTCTGGGCGGCCGGTTGAAGGCGGGGTTGTCCCCCGAGGAGATCGACTATCTCGGCAAGACCGGCGCGGGCGTCACCAAGGCCAGCCGCCGGGACCTGCCCGTCCTGGTTGCCCAGGGCCGGGACGGAGCCACCACGGTGACCACCACCATGATCATCGCCCACATGGCGGGGATCCAGGTCTTCGCCACCGGCGGCATCGGCGGCGTGCACCGGGGAGCCGAGACCACCATGGACATCTCCGCCGACCTGGAGGAGCTGGCCCGGACCCCCGTCATGGTGGTCTGCGCCGGGGCCAAGTCCATCCTGGACCTGGGGCTGACCCTGGAGTACCTGGAGACCCACGGCGTGCCCGTCATCGGCTACGGCACCGAGGAGCTTCCCGCCTTCTACACCCGGAAGTCCGGCTTCGGCGTGGACTACCGCATCGACACCCCGGCGGACCTGGCCAAGACCTTCTATGTGAAGCAGGACATGGGCCTGGGCGGCGGCATGCTGGTGACGAACCCCATCCCGGAGGAGTACTCCATGGACGCGGCGGTCATCAACAGAGCCATCAACGACGCGGTGGACGAAGCCAAGGTCAAGGGCATCCACGGAAAGGAAACCACCCCCTTCCTGCTGGCCAAGATCAAGGAGCTGACCGGCGGGGACTCTCTGGACAGCAACATCCAGCTGGTGTTCAACAATGCGCGCTTGGCCGCCAAGACGGCGGCGGAGCTGGCGGCCCTTGCCAAGAACTGAAACCTGTGCTAAAATAGGACGGCTGGTCTTCCAGCCGTCCCATCCTTTTGGAATGAGGTGTACCTATGGATATGACCCGTCTCGCCGCCTACGCGCCGGAGGCTCACAACGACTTTATTTGGGCCGTCGTCGGCTCCCCCTGGGGCCTGCTGGCCATCTGGCTAGTCCTCATCAACGTCGTCACCTTCTTCGTCTTCGGCGCGGACAAGCTCCAGGCCAAGCGGAAGGAGAAAAAGGACACCGTCCGCCGGGTCCCGGAGAAGAACCTGCTTCTCCTGGCCGTTGTGGGCGGCAGTATCGGGGCCCTCCTGGGGATGAAGGTTTTCCATCACAAGACCCTCCACAGGGCGTTCAAGATCGGCGTGCCCCTGATCCTGGCCCTGCAGATCATCATCCCCTTCGGGCTGTGGCTGTACTTCGCCGTCATCCGGTGAGGCGGAGGGACAACGTTTGCGGGCGGGCGGCTTCGCCGCCCGCTTTTTCCTCCAGCAAAATGCCAAAAGCCTGGGCTTTTATTTGTCAAACCCGCTGAAAAGCCGCTGTTTGCGCCGGAAAACGTTGACAAACCAAAGGGGGCTGTTTATAATACAATTCAATTCCCAAGGCGGGGAACTGCCGGAGCGCAAACGTTTTCCGGCAGTTTTTTTGAACAGGTTACGGAAGAAGCGGACACCGCCGCTCCTTCCCTTTTCTTTCGCCCCGGCGGGGGGACGTCATCCGGAAAGGAGCGGCTGGAAGTGATACACGCGTTGGATTATCTGCGGGAGGTCAACACGGCCTCCGTGCTGCTGCGGCTGACCCTGGCCATGTTCTGCGGCGGCATGATCGGCCTGGAGCGGGCCAGGAAGCACCGCCCGGCGGGCTTCCGCACCTATATGCTGGTGTGCATGGCGGCGGCGCTGACCATGCTGCTGAGCCAGTACGAGTCCTACATGCTGAACCACGTCTGGGCGGAGAAGGCCGCCGAGATCGGCATCCGCACCGACGTCAGCCGCTTCGGGGCCCAGGTCATCAACGGCATCGGCTTTTTGGGCGCGGGCACCATCCTGGTGACGGGCCAGCAGAAGGTCAAGGGCCTGACCACGGCGGCGGGCCTCTGGGCCTCGGCCTGCATGGGACTGGCCGTGGGCGCGGGGTTCTACGAGTGCGTGGGCCTGGCGTTCCTGCTCATCTTCCTGGTGGTCCACCTGCTGCCGGCGGTGGAGCTGTACATCGTGGAGAACGCGAAAAATATGAACATCTACGTGGAGTTTCAGTCCCTGGACGACGTGGCGGAGATCATCAACCGGATCAAGGCCAAGGACGTGACCATCTACGAGGTGGAAGTGGACCACGGCAAGCAGACCCCCTCCCAGCATCCCAACGCCATCTTCTCCCTGCGGATGAACCGGCCGAACGCCCACGCCAAGATCCTGGCCGCCATTTCGGAGCTGGAAGACGTGTATGTCGTCCACGACATTTGACTTCTTTTCTCGAGAGAAAAGAAGCAAAAGAGCTTTATCACGCTCTGACAGTCTGGTGATTGACCAGGCCGGAGCGACGGCAACCGGGTCTGCCGGTGTTTGAGTTTTAGGAGGGATACTGATATGTTAACTCCCTTTGACGGCCTGCGGGACGTGACCATCTGGTCCGTGGCCCTGCGGATGATTCTGGCGGTGCTCTGCGGCGGCATCATCGGCATCGAGCGGGAGTACAAGCGCCGTCCGGCGGGCTTCCGCACCCACATCTTAATCTGCCTGGGCGCGGCCATGACCACGCTGACCAGCCAGTACCTGTACCTGGTCCTGGGCCAGTACACCGACATGGCCCGTCTGGGAGCCCAGGTGGTGGCGGGCATCGGCTTCATCGGCGCGGGCACCATCATCGTCACCCGCCGCCAGCGGGTGAAGGGCCTGACCACGGCGGCGGGCCTCTGGGCGGCGGCCATCATCGGCCTGGCCCTGGGCGGCGGCTTCTACGAGGGGGGCCTTTTTGCAACGGCCCTGATCATGATCGCGGAGCTGTTCTTCTCCCGGGTGGAATACCGGATGCTGAAAAACGCCCCGGAGGTCAATCTCTATATTGAGTACGGCGACAACCGGACCATGGACGTGCTGCTCCAGGAGTTCCGGGAGCACGGGCTTAAGATCCTCAACATGGGCATCATCCATTCCAAATCCAACGAGCAGCACAACGCCTGCGCCATTTTCACCCTGCGCCTCCACAAAGGGCTGGACGTGGACCAGCTCCAGCAGGGCATCCGCACCACCGCCGGCGTCATTTCCGTGAGAGAGCTCTGATCCGCGCTGCTTACCGGCCGGGGGTTTTGGCCCCCGGCTTTTGTCCTTGTATAGAGAATATCTGTTTCTGCTTTGCAGACATTTTGTGAAAATGCACGATTGACAAGCGGAACGGACCGTGTTAAGGTAATACCAAATTGGATAGCGGCAAAGGAAATCCCCGGAAACAGGCCCTCGGGCCGAGAGACCGGGGATGGATGCGGCTCTGGAGAAGCCCGGCAGCGGGTACCGAAGGTGCAAGGCGGCGCGTGGGAGCGCGGCTGAATCTCTCAGGTAAAAGGACAGAGTGGAACGGCGCGGGGAGGTCCTCCCTCGTTTCTGTCCTCTTGTTCGGAGCGGCGCGAAGCCGTTCCTTTTATTTTTAGGAGGGAAACAACTGATGTTACAGCAAGTACAAGACACGCTTCTGCCCATCGTGCAGACCGTCAACGCGTACCTATCCGACTATATCCTGGTGGGCCTGCTCATCGCGGTGGGCCTGTGGTTCTCCATCAAGACCCGCTTTGTTCAGATCCGCTGCTTCGGCGAGGGCATGCGGAAGGTCTTCGGCAACCTGTCCCTGGCCGGCGATAAGCACGAGAGCGGCATGAGCTCTTTCCAGGCCCTGGCCACGGCCATCGCCGCCCAGGTGGGCACCGGCAACATCGTGGGCGCCTCCGGCGCGATCCTCACCGGCGGCCCCGGGGCCATCTTCTGGATGTGGATCATCGCTTTCTTCGGCATGGCCACCATCTATTCCGAAGCCGTGCTGGCCCAGGAGACCCGGGTCAAGGACAAGGACGGCTCCATCCAGGGCGGTCCCGTGTACTACATCACCACGGCCTTTCAGGGCGGCTTTGGCAAGTTCCTGGCGGGTTTCTTCTCCATCGCCATCATCCTGGCCCTGGGCTTCTTCGGCTGTATGGTTCAATCCAACTCCATCGGCTCCACCTTCCAGACGGCTTTCGGCGTGCCCTCTTGGATTGTGGGCGTGATCCTGGTGGTTATCTGCGCCGTCATCTTCCTGGGCGGCGTGCAGCGCCTGGCCTCCGTCACGGAGAAGATCGTCCCCATCATGGCGGCCCTCTTCGTCCTGGGCGGCCTGGTGGTCCTGGTGGTCCGGGCCAAGTACATCCCCGCCACCATCGGCATGATCTTCAAGTACGCCTTCCAGCCCCAGGCTATTCTTGGCGGCGGCTTCGGCGCGGCGCTGAAGATCGCCCTGAGCCAGGGCGCCAAGCGGGGCCTGTTCTCCAACGAGGCCGGCATGGGCTCCACGCCTCACGCCCACGCCCTGGCCAACGTGGCCTGCCCCCACGATCAGGGAGTAGTGGCCATGATCGGCGTGTTCATCGACACCTTCGTAGTGCTGACCCTGAACGCCCTGGTTATCATCTCCACCCTGTACACCGAGGGCGGCCCTCTGGCCGCGGGCTACACCGGCTCCGTCACGGAAGTCATCGGCAAGGCCAACCTGGCCCAGACGGCCTTCGGCGTGGTGTTCGGGGAGAATCTGGGAGCCATGTTTGTGGCCGTCTGCCTGTTCTTCTTCGCTTTCTCCACCATCCTGGGGTGGAACCTCTTCGGCAAGATCAACATGAACTACCTGTTCGGCAAGAAGTCCATCGTGGTCTACACCCTGATTGCCCTGGTGTTCATCTTCCTGGGCACCCTGGCCTCCAACGACCTGGTGTGGGAGCTGTCCGATATGTTTAACAACCTGATGGTTATTCCCAACGCCATCGGCCTCTTTGGCCTGACCCGGCTGGTGGTCAAGGCCGTCAAGTGAGGCGGGGACCGCTTGCCCCTATCTCTATAGAAAATCGGAGACGGCCCGAAAGGGCCGTCTCTTTTTGGGGTCACCTTGGCAGGTGGGGCTTGTACTCGCCCTGACGGGCGGGGTGGATTCAGCTATGATGATAGCTGGTTCATTGCACCCCCCATTTTCTCTTTTCCTTCCAGAAGGAAAAGAGAAAACGGGCCGTGCACGGTCCAAAAGAGAAAAGGAAGTATGTCCCCGCGGGGGGACGAAGGACGGGGGACGCGCAGGCAGTGCTTCCGACTTCACGAATGTCTTCTGCCCGCGGCGTGGTCCTAGCGGGGGTTGGAGGTCGTCGAATCGTCCAGCTTCTTTTTCCGCTGCCGCTGCCCCGGAGCTTGCAGGCACCGAAGAATGGCGGCCAGCGAAGCGTCGCCGCTATGGTACGCACTGAAAGAGAAAGTCGATAGGCGCTTCGGCTTCCGGGAACGCCAGGTTAGCGGCAGCGAGGATAGACGGTCAGTCCATGCATCAACCACCAAAACCCCCGCCCGCACCACGCCGCGGGTAGGGACATGCGTGTCAAACAGTCCGTACCGAGCCGCGCCCCCGTTTTCTCTCTTCCACCGTGCACGGCGCATTCTCTCTTTTCGCAAAAGAGAGAATGGGGGTGCAAATGGACCAGCCCTCAAAGGGCTGTTGACTCCCCGCCCGAAGGGCGAGTACAGTCCCCCTCCCCATAGGGGAGGAGAAACACCGTCACCCCCTCCGCCGCCGGGGCGATGGCGTACATGGGCCAGAAGCAGGCCAGCCCCTCTTCCGTCAGGTAAAAATTCTGGGGGTTGAACCGCCGCCGGAGCTGCCGCCGCCAGTCCTCCCGCCAGCGGCTGGCCCCGGCCCGCTCCCGGCGCTCCGCCTCTGCCGCCGCGTGGGCCAGGAGGCGCTTTTTCCAGGCCGTCCCGGCAGGGAAGAAGTCCTTCAGGGGCACGGGATAGCCCGCCGCCAGGTCCCAGGTGTCCCCCCGCCGGGTCACCAGGGCCGGGCCCGGGCCCAGGGTCTCCCGGATCTGGGTGTACAGGCTCCAGAGCCCGCCTTGGTTATAGGTGACCTGGTAGGATAGCTCCGCCCGGAAGGCGGGCAGGGGCCGGCTGGCCTCCAGAGCCGCCCGGTACTCCGCCGCCGCCTGGGGCAGGAGGCACTTCTCACAGTAGCGGAGGAAGGCGCGGCACTGCAGCTGATAAAAGCGCCGGATTCGACGGGCCGTCCGGTCCTTCCCCAGGGGCTCCGGCACCTGGGCCGCCGCCGACAGCACCGGCACGCCCTCCACCGTCCACTCCCGCTCCGCCGCGAAGGGCTCCGTTTCCAGGGACGCCAGACGCTCTCCCACAGCCACCGCTCCTTTCTCCGTATTTCTCCAGCCTATGCGCCGGAGGGGCGGACGGTGACGGGGAGGGCGTGTCTCCCGAAATTTTCCTCAAAAGCCCCCTTTACTTTCACGCTCTGAAAGGTTAAAATAGAGGTGTTGAAAACGACGACAGGAGGTCTCAGCGTGAAGATCGGCAAGAAAGAAAAAAGCGGCCAGCTCTACAAGGCCATTTTGCAGCTCCGGGACGAGGAGGAGTGCTACCAGTTTTTCCAGGACCTGTGCACCGTGGCGGAGCTCAGGAGCATGGAGCAGCGCTTCGAGGTGGCCTCCCTGCTGGACGACGGCATGATCTATAACGAGATTCTGGAGCGCACCGGCGCGTCCAGCGCCACCATCAGCCGGGTGAACCGGTCCTTGAACTACGGCACCGGGGCCTACGCCCAGCTCTTCGCCCGGATGAAGGACAAGCGGGCGTGAGCGCCTACGACGCCCTGGCCGCCAGCTACGACGGATTGATGGCCGACGGGTCCTACCGCCGCCGGGCGGCCTTCCTGGAGCGGCGGCTCCGCAAAAGCCCTATCCCCGTGGAAACGGTGCTGGACCTTGGGTGCGGCACGGGGACCGTCGCCTGCCTGCTGGCAAGAAAGGGCTATGAAGTCATCGCCGCGGACGGGTCCGAGGAGATGCTGACCCAGGCGGCGGCCAAGGCCGCCGGACTGGAGCGGCCGCCCCTGTTTCTCCACCAGGACATGGCGAGGCTCCGCCTGGCCCGGCCGGTGGACGCGGTGGTGTCCACCCTGGATTCCCTGAACTACCTGACCCGGGAGCGGGACCTGCGGGAGACCTTCCGCCATGTCCGCCGCTGGCTGAAGCCGGGGGGATTGTTCCTCTTCGACGTGAATACCCCCTACAAGCTCCGGCGGATGGACGGGCAGCTCTACATGGACGAGACGGAGGAATCCCTCTGCGTCTGGCGGACCTTCTTCTCGGAGAAAAAGCGGGTCTGCACCTATCAGGTGGACCTGTTCCGCCTCCGGCCCGACGGGGCCTGGGACCGCTGCTTCGAGGAGCACCGGGAGCGGGCCTGGACGGAGGAGGAGCTCCGGGAGTATCTCACCGAGGCGGGCTTTGCCTCCGTCAAGCTGACGGGGGACCTGACGGACAAGCCCCCCCAGCTGAACGAGGACCGCTGGCAATTTGAGTGCAGTTACTTTTCTTGAAAGAAAAGTAACCAAAAGAACTTTAGGTCCGCTCTGGCTGCCTGGTGATAAACCAGGCCGAAGCGACGGCAACGCAGATTTACTTTTTAGGAGTACAGCCAATGAATGACCAATTGATTCGGGCCATCTCCCAGGACGGCCTGATAAAAGTCTCCGCCGTGTCCACACGGGACCTGACGGAGCGGGCCCGGCAGATTCACAAAACCCTGCCAGTGGCCACGGCGGCCCTGGGCCGCCTGCTGGCGGGGGCCTCCATGATGGGCAACGCCTTAAAAGAAGAGGCCGCCAGCCTCACCCTGCAAATCAAGGGCGGCGGCCCCCTGGGGACCCTGCTGGCGGTGTCGGACCACGAGGGCAACGTCCGGGGCACCGTGGAGAACCCCGCCGTGGACATTCCCCTGCGGGAGGACGGGAAGCTGGACGTGGGAGCCGCCGTGGGCAACCAGGGCACGTTGACGGTGATCCGGGACCTGCGGATGAAGGAACCGTATGTTGGCAGCGTGGGTCTCCTCTGGGGGGAGATTGCCGAGGACATTGCCCTCTACTTCGTGGAGTCCGAGCAGATCCCCACGGCCTGCGGTCTGGGGGTGCTGGTGGACCGGGACCAGAGCGTCCTGGCGGCGGGGGGCTACCTCGTCCAGCTCCTCCCCGGCGCGGGGGACGAGACCGCCGAGACTCTGGAAAAATCCCTCCGGGCGGCGGGGCCGGTGACGGAACTCTTGAAGGCTGACCCGGACCCGGAAGCCCTGCTGCGGGCCGCCCTGCCGGGGCTGGAACTGGAGGTTTTGGAGAAGCGCCCCATCGAGTACCGCTGCGACTGCAGCCGGGAGCGGATGGAGCGGGCCCTCGTCAGCCTGGGCCGGGAGGAGCTGCGGGCCATGATAGACGAGCAGGGGGGCGCGGAGCTCACCTGCCGCTTCTGCGACAACGTGCAGAAGTTCTCCAAGGAGGACCTGGAAGCCCTGCTGGAAAACTGCTGAAAGAAAAGGGCCGGATTTTGGAAAACCCCATTGACAAGCCCGGAATCTGCTGATATACTAGGGGAGCCGCTTTGAATGGGCTTTGAAAAGTGCGCCCGGAGTTCGCCTCCCGCGCCGCCCCCGACAGCGAGCCCGTAATGAAGGAGTTGAAACAAGCATGAACGCGATCATCGTGACCGGCGGAAAGCAGTACAAGGTGGCCGAGGGAGACGTGGTCTACATCGAGAAGCTGCCCCAGGAGGCCGGAGACGCCGTGAAGTTCGACCAGGTCCTGGCCATTCTGGACGGGGACAAGGCCACCTTCGGTGCGCCCACCGTGGCCGGAGCCTCCGTGGAGGCCAAGGTCGTCAAAAACGGCAAGGGCAAGAAAATCCGCATCTTCAAGTACAATCCCAAGAAGGGCTACCGCAAGCG
>CAMXKT010000049.1 GCA_947244595.1 uncultured Oscillibacter sp.
GAGCGGAAGGAGCTGGCCCTCATCGTCAAGGCCGACGTCCAGGGCAGCGTGGAGGCGGTGAAGGCCTCCCTCGAAAAGCTCAGCAACGACGAGGTCAACGTCCGAGTGATCCACGGCGGCGTGGGCGCGGTGAACGAGTCCGACGTCATGCTGGCCTCCTCCTCCAACGCCATCATTGTGGGCTTCAACGTCCGTCCGGATGCCGCCGCCCGGGACGGCGCGGCGCGGCAGAATGTGGATATGCGGATGTACCGGGTCATCTACGACTGCATCGACGAGATTACCGCCGCCATGAAGGGCATGCTGGCTCCCAAGTACCGGGAGGCCCTGCTTGGCCACGCGGAGGTCCGCCAGACCTACAAGGTCTCCGGCGTGGGCACCGTGGCGGGCTGCTACGTCCAGGACGGCAAGATCGTGCGGAACTGCTCGGTCCGCCTGGTCCGGGACGGCATCGTCATCCACGAGGGCCAGCTTGCCTCTCTCCAGCGCTTCAAGGACGCGGCCAAGGAAGTGGCCAGCGGCTACGAGTGCGGCTTGACCATTGAAAAGTTCAACGACATCAAAGAGGGAGACATCGTGGAAGGCTATACCATGGAGGAAATCCCCCAGTGAGACACACAATAAAGGCGGCGGGGTCACCGCCGCCTTTATTCAAAAAGGAGAACAGCTATGGCATCCAACCGAATCAACCGCATCAACGACGAAATCCAGCGGGAGCTGGCGGACCAGCTCCGCAACCTGAAAGACCCCCGGGTCTCCGGCACCGGCATGGTGTCCATCACCCGGGTGGACACCACCAACGACCTGCGCTACGCCCGGGTCTATGTCAGCGTGCTGAACAAGGACCAGGAAAAGGACGTGCTCAAGGGCCTGAAATCCGCCTCCGGCTTCCTCCGGCGGGAGCTGGGCCAGGCCCTCCAGCTCCGCTACACGCCGGAACTCCAGTTCATCGGGGACGACTCCATTTCCCACGGGGCCCACATCCTGGAGCTCCTCCGCCGGGAAGAGGAGAAGGACGCCGCCCGGGGCCCCAAGCCCGAGGTGGAGGAATGACCACGCTCACCGTGCGGGAGGCTGCGGAGCGGCTGCGGTCCTTTGACAACATCTTGATTCTGACCCACGTCCGGCCCGACGGGGACACCGTGGGTTCCGCCGCCGGCCTGTGCGCCGGGCTCCGCCGCCTGGGGAAGACGGCGTACCTGCTGCCCAACCCCGAGCTGACGGACACCACAGCCCCTTACTTCCGGCCCTACGCCGCCCCCGAGGGCTTCACGCCGGAGAAGGTGGTCTCCACGGACATCGCCACCGTGGACCTGTTCCCGGAGAACGCCAGGCCCTACGCGGACCGGGTGGACCTGGCCATTGACCACCATCCGTCCTTCACTGGCTTCGGGCGGGAGAACTATGTCCGGCCCGCCGCCGCCGCAGCAGGGGAGATTATTTACGACGTTCTGGCGGCCCTGGGGCCCATCACGGCGGAGATGGCCCTGCCTCTTTACGTGGCCGTGTCCACAGACTGCGGCTGCTTCGCCTACAGCAACACCACCGCCCACACCCACGCCGTGGCCGCCGCCCTGCTCCGGACCGGCATCGACTTCCAGGCGGTGAACAAGATCTTCTTCCGCACCAAGACGAAAAAGCGGCTGGCCCTGGAAGCCGCCATGCTCAGCGGCGTCGAGTACCACGACCGGGAGCGTGTGGCCGTGCTGGCGGTTCCCCTGTCCCTCATGGCCCGGACCCAGGCCACGGAGACCGACGCGGAAGACCTCTCCGCTCTGGGCGGGCAGATCGAGGGGGTGGACTGCGCCGTCACCATGCGGGAGCTCCGGCCGGACGTGTGGAAATTCTCCCTGCGCACCGGGCCCCGGGTCAACGCCACCAAGGCCTGCGCCCTCCTGGGGGGCGGAGGCCACGCCGCTGCCGCCGGGTGCACCGTGGAGGCCCCCTTTGAAGAGGCCAAGCGGCGGATGCTGGAGGCCATCGCCCAGGTGGTCCCGGACTTCACTCTGTAATCGGGGAGGACCCTATGCCAAACGGTATCCTCATCATCGACAAGCCCGCCGGGTGGACCTCCATGGACGTGTGCGCCAAGATACGGGGCATCCTCCGCGAGAAGCGGGTGGGCCACGGCGGCACCCTGGACCCTATGGCCACAGGGGTCCTCCCCGTCTTTGTGGGCCGGGCCACCCGGGCCGTGGAGTTCGCCGAGAACGGGCGCAAGGAATATCTGGCGGGGCTCCGGCTGGGCGTGACTACCGACACCCAGGACGTGACGGGCACGGTGTTGGAGAACCGCCCCGTGACGGCGGGCCGGGAGGCGCTGGAGACTGCCCTGGAGAAATTCCGAGGGGAGATTGAGCAGATTCCCCCCATGTACTCCGCCGTGAAGATCCAGGGAAAGAAGCTCTACGAGCTGGCCCGGAAGGGCAAGGAAGTGGAGCGGAAGCCCCGGCCCGTCACCATCTATGAGCTGGAGCTTTTGGAGGCGGAGAGCGAAACGGACTTCCGCCTCCGCTGCCTCTGCTCCAAGGGCACGTACATCCGCACCCTCTGCCACGACATCGGACAGGCCCTGGGCTGCGGCGGGACGCTGTACAGCCTCCGCCGGACCATGGCGGCGGGTTTCACCCTGGCGGACTCGGTCACCCTGGAGGAGGTGCAGGAGCGGGGAGAGGCCCTGCTCCGGCCGCTGGACAGCATGTTCGTCCAGCACCCCGCCGTGACCCTCCGGTCTCCGGGACAGGAGAAGCGGGTCCGAAGCGGGGCCTCCGTTACCCTGCCGGGGACGGCGGACGGATTTGTCCGGGTCTATGGACGAAAAGGGGACTTTCTCTGCCTGTCCCAGGCCAGGGGTGGAGAGCTGAAGTCCGTCAAGAATTTCTTTGGAGCGTAGGTAGTATGAAAGAACGAGTGATAGCCCTGGGCTTTTTTGACGGGGTCCACCTGGGCCACGCCGCCCTCCTGCGCCGCACGGCGGAGGAGGCCGCCCGGCGGGGCTGTACGCCCGCCGTCTTCACCTTCGACCGGCCGCCGAAAGAGGTGGTCACCGGCGTCCCCTGCCCCCTCATCAACTCCCCGGAGGACCGGAGGGATTTGGTCCGGCGGCTCTACGGCATCAAGGAGGTCATTTTGGCCCCCTTCGACCGGGAGATGATGACCACCAGCTGGGAGGACTTCGTCACCGAGCTGCTGGTGGGCCGCTGGCACGCCGTCCATCTGGTGGCGGGCCACGACCACCGCTTCGGCCACAAGAACCAGGGCACGCCGGAGCTCTTGAAGGAGAAGTGCGCCGCCCTGGGCCTGGGCTGTGACATCATCCCGGAGGTGGAGATCGGCGGGGTCACCGTCAGCTCCACCTACATCCGCCGCCTGGTGGAGATGGGCCAGGTGGAGCGGGCCAACCGCTTCCTGGGTCACCCCCACACCCTGACGGGAACCGTCCGCCATGGGCGGGGTTTGGGGTCCTCCCGCCTCTTCCCCACGGCGAATCTTCCCGTCCCGCCCCACGTGCTGGTCCCCAGCCACGGGGTCTACGTGACCCGGGTGTACTTTGCCGACGGGAGGAGCTGCCCCGCCGTCACCAACGTGGGCACCCGGCCCACGGTGAACAGCGGGACGGACGTGACGGTGGAGGCCTGCCTCCTGGATTTCCAGGGGGACCTGTACGGGGAGACCCTGCGCCTGGAGTTCTACAAGCACCTGCGGGACGAGATCCGCTTCGACTCTCTGGACACCCTCCGGGCCCAGATCGCCGCCGACGCGGAGACCACCCGGCGGTATTTCCAGGAGGAGAGCCCTCTACTCTAAACCGCGCTGACCGAAAGAAGGACCGGACGGGAATCCCGTCCGGTCCTTCGCGCGCTGTCAAAAGGCGGGCTCACGACTCCGCCAGGGTCATTTCCTCGAAGCTCCGAATGTAGTAGTCCGCCAGGCGGCGCATCTCCTCCTGATCCGGCTCCGACTCGTCGTACACCGCCGCTGTGCGGAAGCCCGCCGCATGGGCCGTCCGCAGGGCGTGGAGGGCGTCCTCAAAGACCACGGTGTCCTTTTTGGTGGACCGGAGGCGGCGCAGGGCCCGCTCGTAGATCTCCGGCCCTTCCCGCTTGGTCTGGCCCGCCTCCTGACTGGTGATCATCCCCCGGAAGAAGCCGTCGATCCCTGCGGTCTTCAGCGCCGCTTCCGCCAGGGGGCGGTCCGTTGCGGTGGCCACGTACATCCAGACCCCCTCCATCTTCAAGATGGAGAGGAAGGGGACCAGCCCCGGCTTGGGGCGCACGTCGCGGCGGTAGAAGTCCTCGATCTGTCCCCGGATCTCCCCCACCAGCTCCTCTACCGTGCCGGGGAGGCCGCAGACCTCCTTGCAGTAGGCCGTTCCCTCCCAGAGGCCCAGGGAGGCCACCTGGAGGTCCAGCCCCGGCGGCGGGACCGCCCCGTGGTTTTTCGCCAGCACGCTCCCCAGGGTTCTCCACATGCCCATGGAGTCCAGCAGCGTCCCGTCCATATCAAAAATCGCGCTTTGCAGTCTCATCGTCAAATCCTCCTCACTCCGGCAGCGCTGCAAGGCCCGCCTCCGTCAGCTTCTGGAGGCTCATCAGGATGCCCAGCTTCGCGTGCTGCCACGTAAGCCCCCCTTGGAAGTACACGGCGTAGGGCGGGCGGATGGGCCCGTCGGCGGAGAGCTCGATGGAGCTGCCCTGGACGAAGGCCCCGGCGGCCATGACCACCTCGCTGTCATAGCCCGGCATGGCCCAGGGCTCCGGGGTGACGTAGCTGTCCACCGGCGCGGCGGCCTGGATGCCAAGGCAGAAGGCCAGCATGGCTTCCCGGCTCCCCAGGGTGACGGCCTGGATGATGTCGTGCCGGTCCTCCGAGGCCGTGGGCACGCAGGGGAAGCCCAGGCCCTCGTACAGATTGGCGGCGAAGACGGCCCCCTTGAGGGCTCCCGCCGTCACCGTGGGGGCCAGGAAGAGCCCCTGGTAGAAGGCGGGCATCAGCCCCAGGTTGGCCCCCACCTCCTGCCCCAAGCCCGGGGCGGAGAGGCGGTAGGCGCAGCGCTCCACACATTCCTTTGTTCCGCAGATGTACCCGCCGATGGGGGCCAGCCCCCCGCCGGGGTTCTTGATGAGGCTGCCCACCACCATGTCGGCCCCCACATCCGAGGGCTCCCTCGTCTCCACGAACTCGCCGTAGCAGTTGTCCACCATGACCTTTACGTCCGGCTTCACCGACTTGCAGAAGGCGATAAGCTCCCCGATTTGGGCCACGGAGAAGCTGGGCCGGGTGGCGTAGCCCTTGGAACGCTGGATGGTGATGAGCTTGGTCCGCTCGTTGATTCTGGAGCGGATGGTCTCGTAGTCAAAGCCCCCGTCCGGCAGCAGGTCGGCCTGCTGGTAAGTGACGCCGTATTCTTTCAGGGAGCATTTGGAAGGCCGGATGCCGATGACCTCCTCCAAGGTGTCGTAGGGGGCCCCCACGGGGGACAAAAGCTCGTCCCCCGGCAGGAGGTTGGCGGACATGGCCACGGCGAGGGCGTGGGTGCCGCAGGTGATCTGAGGCCGGACCAAGGCGGCCTCCGTGTGGAAGACAGAGGCGTAGACCCGCTCCAGGTTGTCCCGGCCCTCGTCGTCGTAGCCGTAGCCGGTGGTGGCGGCAAAGTGGGTGGCGTTGACCCGGTTCTCCCGCATGGCCCGGAGGACCTTGGCCTGGTTGTACTCGGCCACGCGGTCAATGGCCGCGAAGCGGTCCCGGAGGCGCTCCAACGCCGCCTCCCCATAGCGGTAGACGGCGGGGCCGACGCCCAGGGCCTGATACATGGCTTGCAGTTCCATATCCATAAATAGGGGGCTCCTTCTCTCAATCATTGATGGTTTGACAGAGCCTATCATAGGCGATGGGGCCGGGACTGTCAAGGGGTTGCTTTTCAGATGGGGAACGTGTAGAATAGAACCTGATCAAATCCCCCTGAAAGGAGGCGCTCCCATGGCCAGCGTTCTAGTCCGTGCCCCGGACGAACCCGTCACCCTCTCCGCCCAGGCGGTGAAGCGCCTCCTGGACCGGGGGGACGGAGACGCCGCCCTGCTGTACCTGGCCCTGCTCCGCCGTCACGGCGACGCGCCTCCCCGGTCCCTGGCGGGGGAGCTCCGCTGGGATAAGGGCCGCATCGAGGCGGCGGAGGCCGCCCTCCGGGACCTGGGGCTCATCGCTCCCCAGGGGCCGCCGCCGGAGCCCGCCGACGAGCCCCCCACCTACCGCCAGGACGAGGTGGCCGGGAAGCTGGAGGAAAACGAGGAGTTCCGCCGTCTCACCGCCGAGGTGGAACGAAGGCTGGGCAAGCGCCTGACCACGGCGGACCTCTCCGCCCTTTTGGGGCTGTACGATTACTTGGGGCTCCCCGCCGACGTGATCTACCTGCTGGTCTGCCACTGCGCGGAGCGGACCGCCGCCCGCTTCGGCCCCGGCCGGAGGCCCACCCTCCGCCAGATTGAGCGGGAGGGCTACGCCTGGGCCCGCCGGGGCGTGGACACCCAGGCCGCCGCCGCCCAGTACCTCCGGGACTATGCCCGGCGGCAGGGGGCCCTGCCGGGCTTCATGCGGGCCCTGCAGCTGGGGGACAGGCCCCCGGTGGAGTCCGAGGAAAAGTACCTGCTCCAGTGGCTGGAGTGGGGCTTCTCTCCGGAGGCCGCCGCCCTGGCCTATGACAAGACGGTCCTCAAGTGCGGCGGGTTCAAGTGGAGCTACTGCAACGGCATCCTGCGCCGCTGGCACGAGGCGGGATTGCGCACCGTGGAGGAGATCGAGGCGGGGGACATGCGCCCCAAGCCTCCGGCGGCGTCCGGCGTTCAGAGCGCCCCCGGCAGGGCCGGGGGAAACGCCTGGATGCGCAAGTACATCCAACAGCGAGAGAAGGAGGGATGACCCATGGCCTATGACGGGAAGATCGTTCGTCGGGCCCTCCGGCGGTTTGAGGAGGACAAGCAGGACCGGGAGGACCGGGCCCGGGACCGCCGGGAGGCCGTCTTCCAGCGGCAGCCCCGGCTCCGGGAGATCGACGCGGAGCTCCGGGGCACCATGAGCCGCATCCTCTCCACGGCGCTGCGGAAGGGCACGGACCCCCGGGCGGCGGTGGAGGCCCTGAAGAAGCAGAATCTCGGCCTCCAGGAGGAGCGGAAGCTGCTCCTGGAGGGCCTGGGTCTCCCGGCGGACTGCCTGGAGGACAGACCCGCCTGCCCCCTGTGCGGAGATACCGGATGGCGGGATGGGCGCATGTGCCGCTGCCTGAAGGCCTACTGCGCCCGGGAACAGCAGAAGGAGCTGTCCCGGATACTGGACCTGGGAAACCAGAGCTTCGAGACCTTCTCCCTGGAGTGGTACGACCAGGAGGAGGACCCTGCCCTGGGGGTCTCCCCCCGGGAGAATATGGACTGGATTCTCCGGACCTGCAGGCGCTACGCCGCCGCCTTCGGCCCCGGGAGCGGGAATCTCCTTCTCACCGGAGACCCGGGGCTGGGAAAGACCTTCCTCTCCGCCGCCATTGCCCGGGAGGTCAGCGGCGAGGGCTTTTCCGTGGTCTACGACACCGCCGCCCACATCTTCGGCCGTTTCGAGGCCCAGAAATTCGGACGGGAGGCGGGAGAGGCCGTGGAGGCCGACGTGGACCGCGTTCTGGACTGCGACCTGCTCATCCTGGACGACCTGGGGACGGAGCTCACCACCCCCTTCGTCCAGAGCGCCCTTTACACCATCGTCAACACCCGCATCACGGACCGGCGGGCCACGATTCTCAGCACGAACTTGAAGCTGGACGACCTTGGGCGGCGCTACACGCCCCAGATCGTCTCCCGGATCGAGGGGGAGTATCAGGTCCTGCCCTTCTTCGGGGAGGACATCCGGCGGCTGAAAAAGGAGCGGGGCTGAGCCCTCATTCCCGCGCCCACTCCCGTCCCCACACGGCCAGGGCCGCCCCCGTCAGCGCCCAGCCGAACACGCAGGAGGCCCAGAACCGCCCTCCGCCCAGGTCCCACAGGGCCGTCCCTAAGACGGTGGCGGACAGCACCCGGGGAAAGCTCCCCAGCAGCCCCCCGGCGAAGTAGGCCCGCCAGTGGGTCCCCGCCGCCCCCAGCCACAGGCTCACCAGCTCCGTGGGCAGCACGCCCGCCAGGCGCAGCAGGAACACCCGCCGCCCCACCGCCGCCCCTTCCAGGGCCGCCAGCCGGGGATAGCGGGCGGTCAGCTCCTCCAGGGCCCCCTGTTTTCTCCGCCCGAGAAAATAGGGCCCCGCCTGGGCCGCCGCCGTGCCGCAGAGATTGGTCCCCAGGGCCAGGGGAAAGGGGAGGACCAGCCCTGCCGCCGCGGCCAGAGCCGTGACGGGCAGGGCCGCCGTCAGACCCTTGAGGGCGTAAAGTCCCAGCAGAACCAGCGCCGCCAGCCAGGTTTGGCCCGCCGTCCAGGCGGCGACGCGCTCCGGCCTCAGCCCGGCCCGGCAGACCCAGGCCGCCAGGCCCAGGGCGGCCCACAGGAGCAGGGGCGGCAAGCTCTTTTTCATGGCGGTCCTCCTCTCCAAGGCTTCTGCTAGTATGTCCCGTTTCGGCGAACCGGCCTTCCGCGTTTTTTGACAAGCCGAGGCCCCCGGTCGTAAGACTGGGGGCCTCTTTCCTATCAGATATCAAACGGAAGCTTTACTCCTCCGACGGCGGGATCACCACGATGGCCGGGGGCTCCGCAGGTTCCGCCGGGGGCTCCGGCTCAGCCGGGGGATTGGCGGGAGGATTGGCCGGGACCTCCGCCGGGGCCGTGGCGGGCGTGCTGGGCTCCGGTGTGGTAGGAGTGGGCTCCGGCGTGCTGGGCGGAGCGGGCGTCTGCTCCGCCGGAGTGCCGGGAACCACGGGAGCGGAGGCCTGTTCCTCCTTGGGCGGGCCCACCAGGATCAGACGGTCCCGGTGCTTGTAGTCGCTGGTGTCCTCCACGTCGCTGGACACCAGGGCCCCGCTGCCGTCGAAGATGTTCCGGTAGGTCTTTACCCTGTAGCCGGTGTAGGGGGTCACCTTCACCTGCCGCTGGCCCGGGGCCAGGGAGGGATCCAGCTGCTCCACCTCTTCAAAGGGGGTGGTGGACAGGGTTTCGTAGGTCATCTTCACCGTGAGGTCGTCGGTCTTGGTGCCCCAGAGCTGGACGGTGAGGTAGCCCTTGTCGTATTTTGCCACGATTTTCAGGGGGTACTTGGTGTTGTTGGTGAACTTGTAGTCCGGCCCGCCCCAGGAGACCGTGGCGTCCATGCCCCGGGTGATGTAGGCGGGGATATACCGGTGGGCGTAACGCTCCGTGATCTCCAGATTGGCGAGAAGACACGCGTAGTACAGCGTCGACGAGGGCTGGCACACGCCGCCGCCGATCTCGTCCACGGTTTCCCCCTGGACGTAGGCGGGGGCGGGCTTGTAGCCCTTGGCCTCCGTCCGCTGGCCCACGGTCTCGTTATAGGAGAACACGTCTCCGCTGTTCATCACCGTGCCGTCGAAGGCGGCGGAGGCCAGCTTTACATTACTGACCCGGGCGGCCGTGCCGCTGACGTGGGTGGTGCACTCCCCCAGAAGGTCCCGGAAGAGGACGGCCTTCAAGTCCTCCGCCGTGATCTCAGGCGTCTGGATGTCGGCGGGGATGGAGACGGTTTCTCCCGGCAGGGCGGCGGTCAGCATCCTCTGGGCGGACACGGTGTCAAAGGAGACGCCCCGTTTTTCCGGGAGGACGCCCCCGGTGGCCTGGTCATACCGGGCGTTCTCCATCTCGCCGGATACGGCCCCGTAAACCTCCTGGATGGACAGAGGCGCGGCGGGACGGGTGGTGACGTCCACCTGGATTTCCGTCTCCCCGCTGGCGGCGGCGCCCTCCAGAATCAGGGCCAGGCCCTCTTCTCCCACGGAGCGGCCGTTGGCCTCTTTCGTCAGCAGGATCTCGTCGTCCCGGACCTCGAAACTGCCGTTCAGCGGCTCCAGGGCCAGATCCTCCGCCACCCGGGCCACGCCCTGGCGGAAGGTCTCCTCGTCCCGGTCCAGAGCCGTCAGACCGTCCCCCTCGTTGTCGGTGAGGATGGACAGCACCCGGGCCCCCCGGCTGAGGAAGGAAGCGGCGGCCTGTTCGTCAAAGTGCCTCTGGGCGATGCCGGGGCACTGCTCGGCGGTGTAGCCCAGCTCCCCCAGGGTGACGGAGGTCTCAACCTCCCCCGCCGGCCAGCCCTCGTCCTCCGCCGTTTGGACAGGGGAGACGGCCAGGCTGCGCCCCGGCAGGGACCCGGCCAGAACCTGCCCCGCCTGCTCCACGGTGAGTCCTCCCACGTCCACGCCGCCGATGGTCTCCTTGGGATAAAAGGTGTCCCGGGATCCGGCCCAGTAGCAGAGCCCGGCGTAGGCCCCCGCCATGATGGCGGCGGTGAGGACCAAGGCGGCGATTACAGGACCGGCGGAGCCCTTTTTCACCCGCGCGCCGCCGGCGGTTTTGACTTCATTTGTCAGCTGTCCCATGAAGTCCCTCCTTTTCGGCCCCCACACATGGGGCCGTTTTCTCTCTTTGGGTATTCTAACACAGATTCCCGGAAAAAGTGATTACAATATAGTAACAAGAAAAAACCGCCGCTGGCCGGGGCGGCTCAGCCCCCCGGCCGCCGGGGAATGCGGATCGTCATGACGATCTCCTCCTCCGTGTCCTCCCGGAGGCATTTGGCCTCCACGCCCGCCTCCCGGACGATGCGCAGTCCCCGGTCCACGCTGTTCAAAAACAACCGCACGTCCTTCAAGATGTACGTCCGCCGCCCCGCCGGGGCCGCTGTCTGGAGCTCCTGGAGCCGCCGCTCCACGTACTGTTCCGTCTGGGCCACGTTCCAGCCCCGCTCCGCCGCCCGGCGGGCCATGTCCAGCCGTTCTTCCTCGTCCTCCAGCCGGAGGAGGGCCCGGGCGTGGCGCTCCGTCAGTCCCTTCTCCAGCAGCAGCGCCTGACAGGCCGGGGACAGCCGGAGCAGCCGCAGCTTGTTGGCCACCGCCGAGGCCGACCGGCCCAGCTGGGAGGCCGCCTCCTCCTGGGTGACGCCGCTCTGCCGCAGATAGTCCGCGATGGCCGCGGCCTCCTCGAAATAGTGGAGATCCTGCCGCTGCAGGTTTTCCACCAGCGCCAGCAGGGCGGATTCCCGCTCGTCCACCTCCGCCTCCACACAGGGCACCGCCGTCAGCCCCGCCAGCCTCGCCGCCCGGAGCCGCCGCTCTCCGGCCACCAGCTCCCAGCCGTCGGGGCGGCGGCGCACCACCAGGGGCTGCACCACGCCGTGGCGGCGGATGGACGCCGCCAGCTCCCGCAGGGCTCCCTCGTCGAACAGCCGCCGGGGCTGGCGGGGATTGGGCCGGATGGAGCCCACCTCCAGCCGCAGCACCCGCTTTTCTTCTCCCATAGGAACGCCTCCTTCCAATTTGTCCCATTTTATAAAAAGGGGGACAAAAATGCAGGGGGAATCTGTCGGCGGCGGAAATACGGCTTGCGTCGAGGGAGAAAAGACGGTATAATATTTCTAAGGAGGTGCTTTTTATGCCAACGGAGAAAGATTATAAGATGATTGAAAAAGCCACACTTTACGACCTGCGTCTGATCTTCACCACCGGGGAAAAGGACACCTACACCAGAGAGGAAATTGTGGAGCTGCTGGATAAAATCGCCCTGGCGAAGGACCAGGAGTGAACAGCCGAAGGACCCGGCGGGCAATGCCCGCCGGGTCCTTCTCTCAACAACTTCTTTTCATCTAAGGCAAGAGGCAGAGGAGATTACGCCTTCTGGCTCTTCTTGGGGTGCATGATGGTGCCGATGCCCTCGATGGCCAGGATGACGGCCAGGACCACCAGCAGCACACCCAGGATGGCCTGGACATAGGGCCCCCAGTCGGCGCCGCCAGCGCTGATCAGGCCGATCTGCGCCTTGGTGTTGACCAGCAGGGAGCAGATGGTGACAACGATCATGAAGGCCATGGGGATCAGGAACATCTTGTTGTTCTTGCCGATGTTGCCCAGCCACGTGGCCACGGCCAGCAGGCCCAGGCCCGCCAGCAGCTGGTTGGCGGAGCCGAACAGCGCCCAGATCTTCTCATAGCCGTTCAGGCCCAGCAGCACGCCCAGCACCACGGTGATGCCGGTGGAGACATACATGTTGGACAGGACCTTCTTGTAGCCGGTGACGTTCTCCGGGGTCTCGCCCTTGCTGGAGTCCAGCCAGAACTCCTGGAACATGAACCGGGCCAGACGGGTGGCGGTGTCCAGGGAGGTCAGGCAGAAAGCGGAGTAGGTCAGCACCAGCAGGGTGTACAGGATGCTGTAGGTGCCGGGGATGGTGTCGTCGATCATGTGGGCCAGGCCGCCGCCGAAGATGGCGGTGGCGCCCGCCAGCTGGGAATCGGGGTTCGCGGCGTTCCAGCTGTAGGCATAGGCCACGGCGCACAGGGTCAGGATGGCCAGGACGCACTCGAGAAGCATGCCGCCGTAGGCGATGGGCTTCGCGTCGGTCTCCTTGTCCAGCTGCTTCGACGTGGTGCCCGACGACACCAGGGAGTGGAAGCCGGAAATGGCGCCGCAGGCGATGGTGGTGAACAGCACGGGGAAGATGGGG
>CAMXKT010000050.1 GCA_947244595.1 uncultured Oscillibacter sp.
CGGCGTCGTTCCGCACGATAAAAATCGCCTGCTCAAAAAACCGCTGGTCCGGGGAGTCCACCACGACCACCCGTCTGGAAATGCCTTTTACCATCTTGTGTATATGCCTCCTGCAAATTGATACTTCCAGTTTTCCAGCGGCAAGGGAAAATTATACCTGAAACGGAAAAGAGGGGGGCGGTTTTCCGCCTCCCCTCTCTGCTCATTTCATCAGCTCATACATGACCGCCTTGATGGTGTGCATCCGGTTCTCCGCCTCGTCGAATACGATGGACTGGGGCGACTCGAACACCTCGTCCGTCACCTCCATAGCCTCCCGGCCGAAACGCTCGCCCATCTCTTTGCCCACTTTCGTTTTGTGGTCGTGGTAGGCGGGGAGACAGTGCATAAAGCGGCACTGGGGACCCGCCGCGTCCATCAGGGCCTTGGTCACCTGATAGGGGCCCAGGGCGGCGATGCGCTCCTCCCAGACCTCGGCGGGCTCGCCCATAGAGACCCACACGTCGGTGTAGAGCACGTCCGCGCCCTTCACCGCCTCCATGGGGTCCTCAATAAATTCCAGGGACGCGCCGGTCTCTTTGGCGATGGCTTGGCAAGTCTCCACCAGAGCCGGGTCCGGCATGTAGGCCTTGGGGGCGCAGGCCACGAAGCGCATACCCATTTTGGCGCAGCCCACCATGAGGGAATTTCCCATGTTGAACCGGGCGTCCCCCAAGTAGACCAGCTTCACACCCTGGAGCTTCCCGAAGTGCTCTTGGATGGTGAGGAAGTCCGCCAGGATCTGGGTGGGGTGGAACTCGTCGGTGAGGCCGTTGAACACGGGGACTCCGGCGTACTGCGCCAGCTCCTCCACAATGGTCTGGCCGAAGCCCCGGTACTCGATGCCGTCGTACATGCGGCCCAGCACCCGGGCCGTGTCGGCGATGGACTCCTTCACGCCGATCTGGGAACCCGTGGGGCCCAGGTAGGTGCTGCCCATGCCCAAATCCTGGGCGGCCACCTCAAAGGCGCAGCGGGTCCGGGTGGAGGTCTTCTCGAAAATCAGGGCCACGTTTTTCCCCTCCAAGTACCTGTGGGGAACGCCGGCCTTCTTCTTGGCTTTCAGGTCCGCCGCCGTGTCCAGGAATTGCTGAATCTCCGCCGGAGCGAAGTCCAGCAGCTTTAAAAAGTGCTTGTGGTTTTCCATAGGTGACGCCTCTCTTTCATTCATTCTGGGGCTCGTTCCAAAATGGGAAAACGGGCCGCCCAGGGGGGGCGGTCCCTACGATTCCTTTTTCTCTTAGGCCAGGACCTTTTTCATGATGGCCAGGCCCTTGTCCATCTCCTCCTTGGTGATGACCAGAGGCGGCAGCAGCCGCATCCCCGGCCCGGCGGTGAGAATCAGCAGGCCGTTTTCAATGAGCTTGTTTGCAATTTCCTTGTTGGTCCAGCCCTCTTTGACTTCAATGCCGATCATGAGCCCCAGACCCCTTGTCTGCCCGAAACAGGGGAGATTCAGGGCCTCGATCTCTTGGCGGAGGTACGCGCCCTTCTCTTGGACTTCTTTCAGGAACGCGTCGCTGAGGGTCTCCTGGACCACCAGGCCCGCGGCGGCGCAGACGGGGTTCGCGCCGAAGGTGGTGGCGTGCATGCCGGGGCCCAGCACGTCTTTGCATTTCTCATTGGCCATGATGCCGCTCATGGGCAGGCCCCCGGCGATGCCCTTGGCAAAGCTCACCACGTCGGGCAGGAGGTCATACTGCTGGAAAGCGAACAGCGTGCCCGTCCGGCCTACGCCGGTCTGAACCTCGTCCACCAGGAGCAGCCAGTCCTTCTCGGCGCAGAGGGCCTCTACGGCTTTGACATAGTCCTTGTCCAGGGGCAGCACGCCGCCCTCACCCTGGACCAGCTCCACCATGACGGCGCAGACATCCCCCTGGTCCTGGGCGTGCAAAGCCTCCAGATCGTTGGCGGCGGCGTAGCGGAAGCCCTCGGTAAAGGGGAAGAAGTAGTTGTGGAACACGTCCTGTCCCGTGGCCTTCAACGTGGTGATGGTCCGGCCGTGGAAGGAGTTCTTCAAGGTGACGATGGTACTCCGGCCCTGGCCGTATTTGTCGAAGCTGTATTTTCTCGCCAGCTTGATCATTCCCTCGTTGGCCTCTCCTCCGCCGTTGGCGAAGAAGACGGCGCTCTCCCCGGTGCGGCTGCAGAGGATCTCCGCCAGCTTGGCCGGGGGCTCGGTGTAGAACAGGTTGGAGGTGTGGCCCAGCTTCTTGGCCTGGGCCGCGACGGCCTCCACCCAGGGCTGGTTTCCATAGCCCAGGGCGGTGACGCCGATGCCGCTGGTGAAGTCGATGTACTCCCGGCCCTCGGGGTCGTAGAGGGTCGCCCCCTGGCCGTGATCCAGGGCCACGGGGAAGCGGCCGTAGGTGTTCATGATATGCTGATGGGTCAGACTCTTGATGGACTCGGAAGTCATGGGGTCTCCTCCTTTTTCATCATGGTGCCGATGCCCTCGTCGGAGAGCAGCTCAATGAGGATGGAATGGGGGATGCGGCCGTCCAGAATGTGGACCCGCTCCACGCCGCCGTGGATGGCGTCCACGCAGCACTGCATCTTGGGGATCATGCCCCCGGAGATAACCCCCTCCTCCACCAGGGCCGGGACCTCCTGGGTGCGGACCACGTGGATGAGGGTACTCTCGTCCTTGGGGTCCCGGAGGAGCCCCCGGACGTCGGTGAGCAGGATCAGCTTCTCCGCCCCCAGGGCCTCCGCCAGCTTGGCGGCGGCGGTGTCGGCGTTGATATTGTAGGCCGTGTCCCCGTCTATTCCCTGGGCCACGGTGGACACAATGGGGATGTATCCATTTTCCAGGGCGCTTTTCACCGGCTCCGGGTTCACGCCGGTGATCCGGCCCACCAGGCCGTATTTCTCGTCCAGCTGTTCCGCCTGGAACAGCTGCCCGTCCATGCCGCAAAGGCCCACGGCCCGGCCCCCCAGGCGGTTCAGCTGGGCCACCAGGTCCTTGTTGACCTTGCCGCACAGCACCGCCTGGACGATGTCCATGGTGGTGACATCGGTATACCGGAGGCCGTCCACAAATTTGGACTCGTGGCCGATCATCTTCAGCATGGCGGAAATCTCCGGGCCGCCGCCGTGGACGGCCACCACCCGGATGCCCACCAGGTTCAGCAGAATGATGTCGCTCATCACTGCCTGACGCAGGGCGTCCGAGACCATGGCGTTTCCGCCGTATTTGACCACAACGGTCTTGCCTGTGAATTTTTGGATGTAAGGCAGGGCCTCGATCAGGGTCTGGGCCTGCTGTTCATGGGAAGACATGGCGTCCGCCCCCTTTACGTTCTATAGTCTCCATTTATTTTAATGTAGTCATAGGTGATGTCACAGCCCCAGCAGGTGCAGGAGGCTTCCCCTTCGCCCATGGAGATGTTGATTTCTACATCGTGCTCCGTCAGGATCTTTTTCGCCAAGTCCTCGTCGAAGTCCAGGCCCCGGCCGTTGGCGCAGACCTCAATGTCCCCGGCGGCGCTGGCGAAGTGGACGCTTACTTGATCCGGGTCAAAGGTCTCCCCGGAGTAGCCCATGGCGCACAGCACACGGCCCCAGTTGGCATCCGCGCCGAAGATGGCCGCCTTGGTCAATGTGGAGGAGATGACAGACTTGGCGATGGTTTCAGCGCTCTCCTCGGACTTGGCCCCGGTTACGTTACAGGTAATGAGGTGCCGGGCTCCCTCGCCGTCTGAGGCCATTTTCTTGGCCAGTTCCGTGCACAGGGCTTTCAGGGCCTCCAGGAAGGCGTCGTAGTCCGGGCCTTTTTCGGTGATGGGCTCGTTTCCCGCCAGGCCGTTGGCCAAGACACAGCAGGTGTCGTTGGTGGAGGTGTCCCCGTCCACGCTGATCCGGTTGAAGCTGACCTGGACGGTCTCCAGCAGGGCGGCCTTGATCATCTCGGGGGAGACGGCGCAGTCCGTAGTTAGGAAGCAGAGCATGGTCCCCATATTGGGGTGAATCATGCCGCTGCCTTTCGCCACGCCGCCCAGGCGGACGGTCTTGCCCCCCACCGTGGTTTCCACCGCCACCTCTTTTTTCACGGTGTCGGTAGTCATGATGGCGTGGCCCGCCGCGTCGCTGGCCTCCGCAGACCGCTCCAGGGCGGCGCAGAGAGCCGGCACCGCGGCCTCGATGGCCTCCACGTTGATCCGCTGGCCGATGACGCCGGTGGAGCTCACCAGCACATCTTCGGTCCGGCAACCGACAGCCTTCGCCGCCGCCGCGCACATACGCTCCGCGTTTTCCTCCCCCTGGGGGGCACAGGCGTTGGCGTTTCCGCTGTTGGCAATCACCGCCCGGGCCTTTCCGTCCGCCAGGTGCTGGAGATCCACGTGGATGGGCGCGGCCTTGACGACATTTTTCGTGAACACCGCCGCCGCCGCGCAGTCCACGTCGGAGACGATGAGGGCCACGTCCTTTTTCCATTCGGCGTGGGTCTTGACCCCCGCGTGGACCCCCGCGGCCCGGAAGCCCTGGGCAGCGCAGACGCCGCCGTCGATAAACTTCAGCATATCCGTTCCTCGTACTTTCTTAGAGTTCCAGGCCCACGGTTTCCTCGAAGCCCAGCATCAGGTTCATGTTCTGTACCGCCGCGCCGCTGGCCCCCTTGCCCAGGTTGTCCAGGCGGGCGGAAAGCATCAGCTGCTCCCGGTTCCCGTTGACGAAAATCTGCAAACCGTCCGTCCCGGCCAGATTGTTGGCGCCGATAAAGCCGCAGGAAGGCGCATCAGCGGGACGGAGGGTCACAATGGGGCTGCCGGCGTAGTAGTCCGCGTACAGCGCCCGGAGGCTGTCGATAGACTGTTCGCCTTCCAGGTCCTCCGCCCACAGCGGGACGGTAACCACCATCCCCTGGGGATAATCGCAGATCATGGGCGTAAACAGGGGCGGACGGTCCAGCCCGGCGACAGCCGCCATCTCCGGCAGATGCTTGTGGGACAGCGTCACCGCGTAATGCCGAGGGCTCTCCAGCTCCTCCGCCCGGTCCGGGGCGGTATACTGGGCGACGGCCTTTTTCCCCGCGCCTGTGTAGCCGGACAGTGCGTGGCAGGTCAGCCGGGCCTTGGGGGACAGCGCCCCCTTCTCCACCAGCGGCCGGACCAGCGAGAGGAAGCCCGTGGCATAGCACCCCGGATTCGCCACCCGGGCCGCCGTCTTGATGGCCTCCCGCTGCCCGGACAGCTCCGGGAAGCCGTAGGCCCAGCCCTCCGCCGTCCGGTGGGCGGTGGAGCAGTCGATGACGCGGGTGTGTTCGTTTTCAATCAGGCTCACCGCCTCCACGGCGGCGGCGTCCGGCAGGCAGAGGAACACCAGGTCGGCGGCGTTGAGGAATTTCTTCCGCTCCGCCAAGTCCTTGCGTTTGTCCTCGCTGATGAGGAGGAGGTCGATGTCCTCCCGGGCCGCCAGACGGTCGTAGATCTGGAGGCCGGTGGTGCCCTCTTTGCCATCGATATACACTTTCGGTTTCATGGGACCGCCTCCCTTTTATTCGTTCCGGGCCCGGACAAAGGCCTCGATTTCCTCGATCTGCCGGGTGGTCTCCTCCACGGCCGGGCCGCCGAAGCTCCGCCGGAGAGCCATGCAGTTCTCCAGCTTTAAAGCCTCGTACACGTCCTCGCCGAAGAGCTCCGAAACCGCCCGCAGTTCCTCCAAGGTCAGCTCCTCCAGGGTCTTCCCCTGGGCGGTGCAGGCGGCCACCAGCCGCCCCGTGGCGGTGTAAGCGTCCCGGAAGGGCATGCCTTTTTTTGTCAGGTAGTCGGCGCAGTCCGTGGCGTTGATGAAGCCCCGGCCCGCCGCCTTGCGCATGTTGTCCGGGAGGACCTTCATGGTGCCGATCATCCCCGCGAAGACCGGGAGGCACTGCTCCACGGTGTCCAGAGCGTCGAAGACGGGCTCCTTGTCTTCCTGCATGTCCTTATTATAGGCCAGGGGCAGGCCCTTCATGACGGTCAAAAGGCCCATCAAATCGCCGTAGACCCGGCCCGTCTTGCCCCGGACCAGCTCCGCCATGTCCGGGTTCTTTTTCTGGGGCATGATGCTGGAGCCTGTCGAGTACGCCTCGTCCAGCTCCACGAATTTGAACTCCCAGCTGCACCAGAGGATGACCTCCTCGGCGAAGCGGCTGAGGTGCATCATCAAAATGGAGAGATCGCTCAGCAGCTCCAGGGCATAGTCCCGGTCGCTGACGCCGTCCAGGGAGTTGCCGCAAGGGCGGTCGAAGTCCAGGGCCTGGGCCGTCTGGAAGCGGTCAATGGGATAGGTGGTCCCCGCCAGGGCGCCGGAGCCCAAGGGGCACTCGTTCAGGCGCTTGCGGCAGTCCTCCAGACGGGTGACATCCCGGGAGAACTGGGCGGCGTAGGCCAGCAGGTGCTGGGCAAAGGAAATGGGCTGGGCCCGCTGCAGATGGGTATAGCCCGGCATCACCGTGCCCTGGTGCTGTTTGGCCTGGGCGCAGAGGACCTTCTCCAGGTCCAGAAGCTGCCCGATCACGGTCCCGATCTGCTTCCGCACGTACATCCGGAAGTCCAGGGCCACCTGATCATTCCGGGAACGGGCGGTGTGGAGGCGCTTCCCCGCCTCGCCGACGCGCTGGGTCAGCAGGGCCTCGATGTTCATGTGGATGTCCTCGTTGGCGGGGGAGAACTCTACTTTCCCCGCCTCGATATCCGCCAGGATATCCGTCAGGCCCCGCTGAATGGCGGCCTTATCCTCCTGGGAAATGACCCCCTGGGCCGCCAGCATCTCGGAATGAGCCATGCTGCCCTGGATATCCTCCCGATAGAGCCGCTGGTCAAAGTGGATGGAGGATTGGAAATCGTTGGCCAGGGTATCCGTCTCCTTGCTGAACCGTCCGCCCCAAAGTTTCATGAAGTGTCCGCCTTTCCAAAACATGAAATCATTTTTGCGGCGACATGCGCGTCGCAAAAATTCCAATACTTTAGCCGCCTTGCACCCGCAAGGGGTATGCGACATCCGTAAAGCAGCAAAGCTGCTAACGGCTGTCCAAGGCGGCGTCACCAGTCCGCAGACTGGTGGGGGGAATCTACAGGGGGGGGACGGAGTCCCCTCTTTAATTATAGCTTCCCCTGCTCCCGCAGCGCCAGAACCGTGTCGGGCAGGCCCCACAGGTTGATGAAGCCCGTGGCGTTGGTCTGATCATAGGCGCTCTCGTTGAAGGTCACCAGCTCCTCGGAGTACAGGCTCTCGGGGGAGGTGATGGAGGCCGTGATCATGTTGCCTTTATACAGTTTCAGCTTCACGGAGCCGGTCACGTGCTCCTGGGTCTTATCGGCAAAGGCGCTGAGGGCCTCCCGCAGGGGGGTGAACCACTTGCCGTTGTACACCAGGTCCGCGAAGTCCACCGCCAGCTTGCTCTTCATGTGGGCGGTGTCCTTGTCTACCGTTATCATCTCCAGGCACTGGTGGGCCTTATACAGGATGGTGCCACCCGGGGTCTCGTAGACGCCCCGGTCCTTCATGCCCACCAGCCGGTTTTCCACGATGTCCAGCAGGCCGATGCCGTTTTCTCCGCCCAGCTTGTTCAGCTTCCGGATGATATCGCTGGCTTTCATGTTCTCCCCGTCCACAGCCACGGGGACGCCCTTGACAAAGTCAATGGTCACATAGGTGGCCTGATCCGGGGCCGCCACGGGGCTGACGCCCATCTCCAGGAAGCCGGGCTTCTCATACTGGGGCTCGTTGGCGGGGTCCTCCAGGTCCAGGCCCTCGTGGCTCAGGTGCCAGAGGTTCTTGTCCTTGGAGTAGTTGGTCTCCCGGCTGATCTTCAAGGGGACCTTGTGGGCCTCGGCGTAGTCGATCTCCTCGTCCCGGCCCTTGATGTCCCACTCCCGCCAGGGGGCGACGATGGTCATCTCCGGGGCGAAGCGCTTGATGGCCAGCTCGAACCGGACCTGATCATTGCCCTTTCCGGTGCAGCCGTGGGCGATGGCGTCCGCCCCCTCGGCCTTGGCGATCTCCACCAGCTTCCGGGCGATGATGGGCCGGGCGAAGGCCGTGCCCAATAAGTACTGCTCGTAGCTGGCCCCCATTTTCAGAGAGGGAATGATCACCTCGTCCACCATCTCGTCGGTGAGGTCCGCGATGTACAGCTTGCTGGCCCCCGTCTTGAGGGCCTTTTCCTCCAGGCCGTCCAGCTCCTGGTCCTGGCCCACGTCCCCGGCCACGGCGATGATCTCCACGTCGCCGTAGTTCTCTTTCAGCCAGGGGATGATGATGGATGTATCCAGACCGCCGGAATAGGCGAGGACGACTTTCTTGATGTTCTTTTTCATGACTGCGCCTCCACTTTATTTAATGATGCATGAATTATACATCTAATATGAATATTTATTCAATTGGCGGAATGCACAAGATTGCCGCCGGAAGGGCGGGAAATTTTGCCGGAAGGGAACGTACAAAAGGACTCCCCCGGAGAGGCCAAACTCTCCGGGGGAGTCCTTCGCTGTGGACTTCTTCCATTATATTAAATGGCTAGACGAACACAACAAGGGCAGCTTGTAATTATTATACCACCCTCCGCCTGGAAAGGCAAGGGCTATTTTCCTTGCAGATTCCGTCGAACTGTGGTATCATGAACTTGCCGCCCTTCTCCAAACTGGCAGCAGGGAGGAGGTGAATGTCGTGGACATTTTAATCAGTTTCTTTGTGTCGGTCGGAGCAAGCGTAGTTGGCAGCTACGTGAGCAAGTGGCTTGACCGCCACAGCAGGGGCAGGTAAGCACGAATGAAAAACCGGAGGGATAGCGGCCCTCCGGTTTCCCTTTTGCGTGTCTGCCGTGGTTTTAATCAGTTCTTTGGCTATTGGCATTATACCACACCCCGTCCAGCTTATGCAAGCCCTATTTTTTCTGTTCCGTTGCCCTCCCCCGTGCAACTCCTCCCCTTCCGGAACCCTTCATAAGTCTAAACACAAGGAGGATTTGCCTTATGAAGAAAACAGAGCAGTACGAACTGAACCAATGGGACCCCACGGACCGCATCCTGCGGGAGGACTTCAACGCCGACAACCTGAAAATTGCCGCCGCCCTGGCGGGGAAGCTGGACCGGACGGAGCTTCTCTTTTCTCTTGACCCCCCCGGAGATGACCTGGACAGCTCCACGTTCAACCTTACCATCATCCCCTGGGCAAACTGGGAGTTCGTACTCCTCCACGCGTTTTTTAAGGAAAACGAAAGCCTCAAGGGCCATCGGGCCCGGGTCACCCTCAATTACAACATCCCGCTGGGCGTCTTCCCCTGGGGGGACTTCTTTCTCCTGTTCTGGACCCGGCACAGCCTGAAGGAGCGAGTCCGGGGCCTGTTCCTCTCTCCCCAGTCCATCTCCCCCCTCCTCCCGGAGCTCACCTACGGGGAGCTGCATCATCTCGACCTGGACAAGGAGGACGCGAGGATTCCCACTCAACGCTACCGGTTCTACGGCATCCGCTGAAAAAGGGCCCCCGGACGAAAGTCCGGGGGCCTCTCTTCTCGTCTCACGGAAACCGTGAAACGGCTTCAGATTGGGGTTTAGGCGGTGTACACGGTGGGAGAGCTCGTAGTGTTGGCAGCATAGGCCGCATCCTCGATAGCACCAGCGGCAATCGTAATCGTCTCGCCTGTCTGAAGCGCCTCATCCAGGACAACCGTCACTGTCTTTCCAGCAACCTTAGCGCTGGCGAGTGTCGCGCCGGAGGTAGAGGCAGAAAGGGTAGGATCGGCCCACGTACTAGACTTCACGATT
Source organism: uncultured Oscillibacter sp. (assembly GCA_947244595.1). Taxonomy (GTDB): domain Bacteria; phylum Bacillota; class Clostridia; order Oscillospirales; family Oscillospiraceae; genus Oscillibacter. The sequence goes on from CAMXKT010000050.1 coordinate 9,789, forward strand.
TCACGGTTGAAGGTGAAGACGTAGTTCGTACCGCTGACGGAAACGCTACCGTCCAGAGCCAGAGTGGGAATCGCCTCCACGGCAATCGTCGCCTTGCTCAGGTCGATGTTTTCCGTAACCTTAACAGTGTCCAAAGTGGTCGCGCCGGTCGTAGCCACAATGCCTTCCACCTTGGTGGTGCCGTCCTCCAGGGTCACGGTGACCTTGTAGGCCTTGTTGTCGTCCAGGTTGTTGATTGTGGCCTGGATGGCAGCGTCAGTACCCCCGGTAATCGCGGTGTTGGGAGCGCCGGTGAGGGTGATCGTGCCGGTGGCAGTTCCAGCGCCGCCAACATCCTTGATGTTCTTCGCGCCGGAGGTGGTGATGCTGTAAGCCTGCGTCAGCTGATCAAGGCCGGTCAGAGTCACGACCACATAGCCGTTGCCCGCAGGAACAGTATTGGTAGAGCCAGCCCCAGTCAGGTCGGTGATCGCCTTGCCGCTAGCGGTGACACCAGTGGGAGTCTTTACCTCCGTGGCAGTGCCCGTCAGCGTGTACTTCACAGCGTTATTGATCGCAGTATCGTCGGCAGTGGTGCTGAAGGTCATACCGATCTGTCCACCAGTGCCAGCCAGTTCCTTGGTCGTGCCGGCCACGTACTTGGCAACATCAGTGCCCTCGTACTTGACCTTGACGTTAGAGGCCTTGAACTCCTGGCCAGAGACCTCGCCCAGGGTGATGTTCTTGCCGTCGATGATCGCGCCGGTGATCTTCGCAGTGTACTCGCCGGTCTTCTCGGTGCCAGCGGTACGAGTGAAGGTAACCGTACCAGCAGTGCCGACGCCGACAGTGCCGATGAAGCCGTTCAGCTGGCCGGTAACCGTGGTGCCAGCAGTCTCGCCAACCCACTCAGGATAGGTGATCTTGGCCTTGACATAGCTGTCCGCGCCATTGACCACGATGTCGTAATCGATCACGAAGCCGTTCTTGGTGGTCAGGCTGCCGGAAGTGCCGGAAGCAGACTCAGACGTACCCTCGATGATGATGGTAGCCTCGCCCTTCCCGGAAACCTTATCCTTCTTGGTGTTGTCAATGTTGGTGGCAACAACCTTGTAGGTGACCTTCTCGCCCTCGGACACGCTCTGGGTGATCTTCGCGCCGGTGCCGACATCCACGCCGTCCGCAGTCCAAGCGTAGGTCACAGCGCCGCACTTGCTGAGGTTGCTCACGTTGGCGGACAGAACGAAGTTCTTTCCGGCGGGAACGGTGTAGCTGACAACCTCGCCCTTGTCGTTCTTGACCTCGGTCAGGTTGGTGCCGCCGATGGTGACCTTGGGATCCACAGCGTCGTCGGTGTTGGGCTCAGCGAACTCAACCACGACCACATAGGCGTGACGGAAGCCGCTGCCAACCTTGCCGTTGACCAGGACCTTGAGCTTAGCGGTCTCCAGCTTGTAGTTGTCGATCAGGTCAGCCAGCTCGTCGATCTCGTTGTCGCGGTGGCCCACGCGCTGGTCAACAAACACGGTGCTGCTGTCAACCGTGATCAGGCCCTTGCGCTCGTTGGCGCTGGTATCGAAGAAATCGTCGTCTTCGCCCAGGGCGCTCCGATCCTGCAGGATGTTCACGCCATAGGGGACCTTATCGTTCTTCAGGTCCGCAGACAGCAGAGTGCCGTCAACAGTCTGGATGGTGTACTTGTCCTGACCCACGATGAAGGCGCTCTTGTTGGTGCTGCCGGTGTGGGTCTGAACCTCGCCGATGCCATTCGCCACGAACAGGTCGGGGTTGGTGTTCAGATAGGTATCGCCGTGGAAGTACTTAGCGGTGATCAGCTCATCGCCGTTCTTGCCGCGGATGGTGACAATGTCGCCAACATTGTAGCGCTTGTCGAAGGTACCGGTGAGCTCCTCGTCGAACTTGGGCCCGATCCGATACTTACGGGTGAACTCGTTCACGTTGGAAGCGCCGACAGAACGCTCATACGCGTCAGCACCGGTGTAGTCGGTGATAACAGCGATGTTGCTCAGGTTCGCCTCGGGAGAATCGCTCTTGATGACAACGGCCTTGACCTTGCCGGAGTCGTTGACATAAGCCTCGGCGGCGTTGGCAACGAACTTGCCGGAATCAGCGCTGCCGTTGGTGCCCACGTTGGTCCAGTTCTTGTTCCACTTGGTCAGGTCGGAGTAAGAGACGTTCTGAACGCCGGAGCGGATGTCGATGGTCTCCACCTCGCCGTAGTTGTCGAAGCTCACGAAGATGAACTTCACGCCGTCATAGGTGGTGTAGTTGTAGTCGAACTTGTGGGCCTCGCCTACGGTATCGGTCAGCTTCTTCTCGATCTTCTTACCGTCGGTGGCGGGCACAGTGTAGTTGAACTTGGCGTCGCCGGGGGTCTTGTCGTCAGCTCTGTAGTTCTCCAGAGCAACGTCGCTGTTGCCGGAGGAGATAGAGAACTGCTTGTAAGCGCCGGCAACCGTCTTGGCATACTGAGAAATCTCGTAGATGCCCTCGCCGGTCTTCAGGCCCTTGCCGTCCTTCAGCGGGGTTTCAGAAGGAGCGGGGGTACCGTTCTTGTACAGCCAGGGATACTCGTCATAGCTGGGCTTGCTCAGCTTGTACTCGCCCGTGCCGCTCTTAGCGATGGTGTAGCGCACCAGCTCGCCGGGAGCGTACTTCTCGGCCTCGCCGCGGATGGTGCCCAGGTCAACGTTGACCTCGTCACCGCCGATGGTCCAGCCATGGACGAACCAGACAACCTTGCCGTTGGCATTGGCGGCCTGATAGTAGTCACCAACGACCATCCAGGCGTCGCTGTTGCCGATCT
>CAMXKT010000051.1 GCA_947244595.1 uncultured Oscillibacter sp.
TTGGCGGTGGGGTTGAAGGACTCCTCCCGGATGGCCCCGGTGATGACATTTTTATACTTGGTGCGCACGAACGCCGCGCCCTTGCCGGGCTTTACGTGCTGGAAGTCCACCACCAGCATGGGCTTCCCTTCCATCTCAAAAATCATTCCCTTGCGAAACTCGCCTGCGGAAATTGTCGGCATAATCAAATCCTCCTCACAGTTCTTTATCCGGGAAAACGGCCCGGTAATCTCAATGATAGCCGTAGCTATTTTATCCCATACAGGCGGCAATTGCAAGTATTTTTCCGCCAATTGTCCGGGAGCATGCAAAAATATTTTGGGCAGTTTCTATTTCCGTATTTTCTCCCGGCGGCGGCAGACGGCTTTAAAGGGGGCCTGGAGGGCGTGGAGCACCTTCTGCCAGAGGGTTACCGCGCCGCCCAGGGGCTCCACCATCAGCGCCAGCACGCCGGCCCGGTTGGCCGCCAGCATGTCCGTCAGCAGCTTGTCCCCCAGCATGGCGGTATGGGCCCGGTCCGCCCCGGCCCGGGCCATGGCGGCTTTCAGTCCCCGGGTGGAGGGCTTCCCGGCGTGGCCCTGATAGGGAATTCCCAGGTCCGCGCAGAACTCCGTCACCCGGGTCCCGGAGCGGTTGTTGGAGACGATCATCACCTGGATCCCGGCGGCCTGCAGCTCCCCGATCCAGGCCCGGAGGGCAGGGTTCGGACGGCGGACGGACTTGGGCGCCAGGGTGAAGTCCAGGTCGCTGAGGAGCAGAGTCACGCCCCAGCGGCGCAGAAGCTCCGGCGTGATCTCCTGATAGCGCCCGAACAGATGGCTGGGAATCAGGGAAAGGGGCATAGGCGGCGGCCTCCTCGCATAGAGTCTTTTGAAGTCAATTTCAGTATACCAGTTTTGCGGCTTTCGCGCAAGGGGGAGTGGGATTTGCAGATCTATCTGGCCGTGACGCCGGAGGCGGCTCAGGAGGCCCAGGGGCACTGCCGGAATCTGGTCCATGTGGCCTACCGCATCGGCCCCGGCTCGGCGCTGCTGCGGCAGAGCCTGCTTTTACAGACCAAAGGGGGCCTCCTGTCCGTCAGCGACCATCAGGCTCCCTTCATCGACAGCCCGGAGGACCTGCGGGACGCGGTGCTGCGGGAGTGCGGACGGCGGGGCTATTCCGGCGCGCTGCTGGACTTCGAGGAGGCCCCGCGGCGGGACCGGACGGCTTTCGTCTCCGCCCTGGCCCCGGCGCTGTCCGCCTCCCGGCGGACCCTGTACCTGCCGGAGGCCTACGCCGGCGCCGCCCCGGGGGCGGTGGTCCTGCTGTGTACCGCCGTATCCGGGGGCAGCTTCTCCCAATACCTCCAGGAGGCCGTCACCCGGGCCGGAGGCGCGGGGCGGCTGGCCCTGGACGTCCAGCGGCTGCGCATGGACTTCCGTCTCCCCGCCCGGTCCGGAGAGGGGGAGCCCCTGACCGGGGAGGCCCTGGCGGCGCTCATGGAGCGGGAGAATCCCGCCGTCTTCTTCTCCCAGGACCTCTGCGCCCGGTACTTCACCTACAGCCGGGACGGGGAGGCCCACTTTGTCCTCTTCGACGACGCGGACACCCTGAATCAGAAGCTCCGCCTGGGGGCGGGCATGGGCTTCCAGGCCGCCTTCCTCATGTGGCCGGAGGTCCGGGACATTGCCCCCCGGCTCTTCGCCCCCTGGCGGGGCGGGAAAAAACCACCGTGAGCAATCACGGTGGTTTTCTTACGCTCCATTGGCCTCATTTCCCGTCATGGAGGCAACCAGGTCCAGCAGGCGGTCAATGTCCAGCGGCTTGGCCAGGTGGGCGTTCATGCCGCTTTCGGCGGACTGCTTTCGATCCTCGTCAAAGGTATTGGCGGACAGGGCCACGATGGGCACGCTTGCCAGCTCCGGATCCTCCAGGGCCCGGATGGCCCGGGCGGCGCTGTGGCCGTCCATCACCGGCATGCGGAGATCCATCAGCACCAGGGCGTAATAGCCCGGGCGGGAATTTTTCACCTTCTCCACGGCCTCCAAGCCGTCTCCGGCGGTCTCCGCCAGGAAGCCCGCCTCCTCCAAGAGGTCCACGGCGATCTCCCGGTTCAGCTCGTTGTCCTCCACCACCAGCACACGGCGCTCCCCCTTCGGGAGCGGGGCGGCCTGGGCCGCCGACTCCTCTTGGAGACGCAGATTCAGCGACGCCGTCAGCAGCCCGCCGCCGTCCGGCAGGGCCTCCGCCTCCACCGTGCCCCCCATCAGCTCCATGACGTGTTTGACGATCGGGAGTCCTAAGTCCGCGCCCTCAGCGTCGCCGGCGGCGGTGATCTCCTGTCGGGAAAAGGCCGCGAAGACCTGGTCGCTGAGCGGGACCGTCGTGGCGGAACAATGGGCAATGAAATGATAGGCTCCATAGGCTCGAGTAGCGCTTCGCTCCCGGAGGGACAGCTCCACCCGGCCGCCGGGCTCTACCCTTCGCACGGCCCCCAGGGCCAACCGCTCCAGGCACTGCCGAAGCTTCTGGCGATCGCACCAGACCTTGGGGCGCTCGACCTCCACGGCGGAGAGGACCAGCTCCACGCCCCGCTCCCCCGCCTGGGGCCGGACTTCTCCCCAGACCTCCCGGGCCAGCTCCGGTAAGGTGCAGGCCACTTCCTCAATATGGACCTTACCGGACTCCAGCCAGCTCAGCTCCAGCACGTTGTTCATCAGGCCCAGAAGCTGGGCGCTGGACGCCTCTATCCGCTCCAAATCCTTCTCCAGGCGATCCGGGTCCCCCAAATGGCGCTTCGCCAGGGCGGCGAAGCCCACGATGGCGTTCATGGGCGTGCGCATGTCATGGGAGATGTTGGAAAGGAAGGTGTTCCGGGCGTCCCCGGCCAGCTTGGCCTGGGCCAAGGCCTCCTCCAGGATGGCGGAGCGCTCCCGCTCCCGGCGGACTTCCTCGTCCACCGTCCGGCAGGCAAACATGATCTGGGTCGCTTCCCTGTCGGGGCTGACGTTGACGACGAAAGCCTGTACGTACTCCGGCTCCTCCTGGTGGAGAATCCGATAATTGATATGGTAGGATTTCTGATCCTTGAGGGCCGCCCGGATATAAGCCGGGTCCACTTCCCGGGTGAACCGCTCCCGGTCCTCCGGATGGATCCAGCGCTGGGCGTAGTCCCCGGCAAACTCTTTAAAGGGCCGGACCTGCAGATCCCGGCCGAACTGGAAGCCCTCCCGGCTGCTGACCCGGTAGGGCTGGATCACGTCCTCCACCAGGTCCGCGTGGAACACCACCTCATAGTCCGCGCTTAGGCCCTCGATCAGCTCCAGGCGGCGGACCAGCTCGTCGTTCATCTGCTCCAGGAAATTCATGGTTTGTTCCGCCTGCTCCTGGAGCTCCCGCTCCTTCTGGAGCTTTTCCTCCAGGATGGCGGCCCGCTCCGCCACCCGGCGGCGGCGGCGCTCCGTGTTGTCGGCCAGGAAGACGTAGAACACGCCCCCCAGGGTCTCCGTCTCGATGAAGTGGCCGAAGTCCTCCACCCAGCAGACGGACCCGTCCTTTCGGATGATGCGGTATTCCACGTAATCCAGGTCGAAGCTGTTCTGGGAGATCTGCTCCCGAATGCTGGCCTCCACGGCCTCCCGGTCGTCCGGGTGGACGAGGCCCCGGAAGGTCCCGCCGGTAAGGTTTAGGAACTCCTCCTCCGTATCGCAGCCGAACATTTGGACCACGGCGTGGTTCACGTACAAAATCCGGTCGTTATCGTCCCGGTAAGTAAAGAAACCGCCGGGCATCTCGTCGGTAAAGCGCTTGATTTGCCGGGCGGTAAGGCTCTCCCGGTCCGAGAGGTCCCCGCCGCTGCGCAGGAGATATTCAATCAGGCCGCGGTTTTCGATCACAGGGCGGGCCCTCCTTTCCTGGTTTTTCCTTATCATATCACATTTGTGGGCGTTTGTCACGCATGACTTGGAGAAGAATTTCACATCGGGCAAAAAGGACCCGCCCCAGCCGGGGCGGGTCCTTTTCATGTTTGGGGTTGCTTTAATCTCCTGTCTAAATCAGGGAAACCTTACACCTAAGATCAGACAACAGTAACATCCTTAGCGGCAGCCCAGGTGTGATCCGCAAGCGTCGTATTGACCGTGATGGTGATTTCTTTCGCCTCTCCAGCCGTGATATTCTCATCGAATACAGCAGTTCCGCTGATCGCAATGCAGTCAGCATCGGCAGTAACGGCAAAGGTATCACTCTTGCCCACGCCAGGTACGGCAGCAGGCGTGATTGTGAGCACAATCTCAGAACCGACCGGCAGATAGGTGTTAGTAGTAACCACCTTCGCATCCGTAGGCAGAGTCACACCAACGGTATAGTTAACATTGGTGGTTTTTCCCCAGACATTATTGGTAGCCGTAGCCACCTTCAGTCCATCAAGAGCCGAGGTTGCAACAATGAGGTATGCCTTGTCAACATAACTCGCACCGGGCTTCACATCATCAGAAACTGTGAATACATTGTCAGCACCACCAACCGTCTCCTTGGCAGCATAGTTGGCTGTCAGGCCGCCGTCGGTACCGGCAATAGAACCGGACGCAAGAATCTTCTTGGTTCCGCCGAAGACAGCATAGACATGGGCATTGGCCTCATCATAGGTCACCTGGCCCTTGGGCGTCGTGATAACCCATGTTTTAGCATTGTCATAGTCAAAGCTCTTCGCGATGGTGGTGTACTCCTCGCCCAGGAAATCCATGGCCATCTTGATCTGTTCGATGGTATCATCATCATTTCCGGTCAGGACCACAGGCGCGGTCAGCTCAGGAGTTCCATCAATGTCAACATCGCTGGCACCGATAGCCTCCCAGTCCTCGGAGCTGGCGTCGTTGGCCTCGGCAACACCCAGGGCGGTAGCCACGGTGTTTTCATAGGTCTCGGCAACAGCGGCGCCGATGGTGAAGGTGTAGTCGGACTTATTGGGAGCACTGTCTTTGTGGTTCCGAGCATACACCGTGACGGCAATCGTGTCGCCCTCGGCCAGAGCGGCGGTGGAGCCGTTCTGAATCTCGGAGGTAGATCCATTGTGGGTCAGCTTGATTTCAATCTTATCACCATCGTGGGTGAAGCTGATTTTTCCGTCGCCCGCCATGGCCTTTTCGGTCAGGGTGTTGACCGTTACGGGAGAACTAATGGGATCGCTGAACTTCGCGCCCTTGATATTGGCGGACAGCAGAGTCTTCTGATTCGGAGTCACGGTGTCAGCGGCGGGAATCCAGCGGGTGATGATCACCATGGCCACGCGGCGGAAGCCGTCGGTATCGGGGTTGTCGTTGACGACCAACTGAACCTCGGCCTTCTGCTGACGGTAGTCCTCCACCTTCTTGGTGGCGGGGTCGGTGAACATGAAGGTCTTCAGATCGTCGAAGCTGTCGACGTCGTTTCCGGTCAGGTCGACGAACTCGGCCTTCCGCAGGCTGACGACATCGGTCTCGTCACCAACGCCCAGGTTGGCCTTGAGGGTGCCGTCCTTGACGTTGGGAGCCAGCTCCAGAGCGTCATGATCCTTGCCGGAGCCCACCTGGCTGTAGTTCTCCAGCTTCACAAGGCTCGCGTTCACGTTCACGATTTCCTTGATGTCGGCCTGGAAGGTAGAGGTGGTGCGCTGGGTAAAGTCGTTGCGCTGACGCAGAGTGTAGAACTCGTCGTGCTCCGCGTGCTCAGTCTTGGCGTAGGAAGCGAAGTCGCCTCTGTACAGCCGGTCATAGGAGTAAATGGTCTCTTCCTCACGGACGCCGTCCTTGGTATTCATGGCAACGGTGTAGACATAGACCATCTTGCCGGTAGCGTCATAGTGGGCGCCGCCGGGCATATCCCGGACATACAGCATGGAAGCGCTGTCGGCCTCGTTGCTTTCCTGCTTGATAACCACGGCCTTGATGGCTCCCTTGCTGGTCACGGCAGCCTGGGCCGCATTGTAGTTATCCTTCTGGTAGGCAATTTTATCGTCCGCAATGGGGGTGCCATCCTCGGTCTCATTGGGGATCACGCCCTTGGCGGTGGTACGCAGTTCCTTGTTTTCGACGGTCTTGACCTCGGACTTGACCTCGATGGATTCAACCTCGTTGTCAACGTCAAAGGTAACATAGATGAACTTTACTCCCTTGTCAATGAACAGGGCGCTGTCGTCGCCATAGTCGCGCAGGTCGACCTTGACGTTGCTCGCCTTGATTTTGTAGGGCTCTCCAGTGTTGGAGTCCACGCCGGTAAAGACGTTGTACACTCCGCTCTCACTGATGATCCAGTCATACAGGTTGCTGCGGGAGGTGCTCTCGTACTTCACCAAGTCGCCGGGACGGTAGCCGCTGGCGTTCTTGTCGAAGTTGGGGCCGAGGTTCAGCTCCACGGGCTCGCCGGAGATGTCCCAGCCGGTGACGACGGTCACAATGCGGCCGTTCTCCACGTTGGAGCGGAAGGAACCAATCACCATCCACTCGGAGGTGGAGCCCACATCCTCAGCCAGCAGGGCATAGCCGTGCTTATCGAGGGTCAGGGTAACGTCTTTCTTGGTAACCTTGATCTTGTCCCCGTCGATTTCGGACATATCCTTATTCCACAGGGAGATACCGTACTCAGTGCCGCCCACGGTCAGGGAGACGGAGTTCTTGGTCTTGTTGGTCGGGCCGTAGTCCTTCACACCGGTCAGGGCGCCGGACACGGTCTCGGGCACATAGGCCTCGGCAACCTCGAAGTCCTTGCCGTCATGGTCGGCATCCACGGGGATGATGACCACATCATCGCCGGCCTTCAGGTCTTTCAGGACAGCATAGGGGGCGTCCTCAGCCTGAACGTTTCCAACCTTCTCATCAATGGGATTCTGGTTGAAGCCGGGGAAATCCTTGTCGCCGTCGTCGGGGTCCTTCTTCTCCAGGGAGACATAATCGGAACCGATCTTCTTGACCTCCATGAGCTGGCTCTTGACCACCACAACATCGGTGATGAAGTCGGCCTCATCCTCGGAGACATAGACCTCAACCACGGTGCCGTTGTCGGTCAGATCGGAGATATTGGAGATCTTCGCATCCTTGCCGGAACGGATTGTCTCCTCATTGTTGGTCTCAGGGCAGCTCGCGCCCCACACGACATCATTGCCGGACTTGGTGAGGTTGTACTCCGTGCCGTTGACCCAGAACTTGGTGTAGACATTGCTCGCGTCGGACTCCAGGGTATAGCTGCCCAGGCCGGTGGCCCGGTTCTTCACGGCGTCGGACTTATCGGAATAAGCCATCTGCTTGTCGAAGGTGAAGTCGGGGGCGATGGGGAAGGTGCCGATGGTGACCTTCTTGTAGCTCCAGACGTTGGAGGGACGGCCGAAATCGTCCTTAGCGTCCTTGTGGTCGTCGTCCAGGCGCAGGTCCTTGAAGTGCTCCTCGCCGAACTCCACGGTGTAGTGGTTGGCCACGTCGGCATTGCCGGTGGTGTCCAGTTTCCGGTTGGAGATGTTGGCGGCGTACTGCTGGTTGCTGGTCACATAAGTACGGGTTTTGTCACCAACAATGGCGGCGTCTCCGGTGGTGATGGTGAAGCCGCCGGTGTACTCGACCATGGTGGCCTTCAGGGTGTTCAGAGCCAGCTGGCAGGCCTCCTCGCGGTTGACCGCGTCGGCGCCCTGGAAGCTCAGGCGGTTGAACAGGCCGGCGATGTTGCCCAGACGGGCCACGTTCATGGTCCAGCCGGTGCCGGTGAAGCCCTCAAGATCGCTCTTGTAGCCCAGAGCGCCCAGGAGCATCTTGGCGAAGGCATAGCCGGTCAGGGAGTTGGCGGGCTTGAAGGTGCCGTCGCCATAGCCGCTGATATAGCCGGCCGTCTTGCAGTAGCCGATGACGCCCGCGAAGGTGTGGCCGGCGGGAACGTCGGGATAGGGGCTTTCGTTGTTGGGCAGAGCAGAGGCAGCCTCGGGGCCGATCATCAGAGAGACGATGATCTTGGCGGCCGCGCCGCGGGTCAGCTCCGTCTCGGGACGGAAGGAACCGTCCTCATAGCCGGTAATGATGCCGATCCGGTTCAGGACGGCAACGGCTTCCTCGTACTGGATCTCATCCTTGTCGGTGAGGTCCTTGTACTCGGTGGCCCCAGCGCTGATGGTGACCAGGGACATGGTCATTACCAGTGCGAGGACCAGGGATAAGAACTTCTTCATGGATTTTCATCCTCCTTGTTTTGCGGCGGGAAGTTCACCGCCGTTATTTGCGGGCCGGGACGCGTCGGCTTTTCCGGCGCACATACAGTGGCTAGCCGTTCCCGTATCTACCCCGGGACAACCGCCTCATCCGTGCCGCATGATGAATATAACACAGTGATTTTCTAAAATCAATATGATATCTATAGTTGTAACATAACAGTAACAATACGTCCTTGTGTTTCCATCCTTCCTATTTCTATATAATTCAGATAAATCTACGAAATATTAAATTATTTCATTAAAATATCAATGTTATTCAGACAGGAGTTGTATTTCATATTTTACTTTATATATGTAACTTAATCGTCTTTTCTTGTCCGCCGCCTTTTTCACATGTAAAACCGCCGTCTCAGTCCTCCCCAAAAATACGGATTGACTTGCCGCCGGGGAACGTAGTATGATAAACGCAGATCTCGCAAACGTTTGAGCAAGGTCGGTCGAAAGGGGGGCCGCTATGAAGACCATCCTTGGTTATCTCCGTCCCCACGCCCCGCGGGTGGCGGTAGGCGTAACGATAAAATTTACCGCCGCCGTTCTGGAACTCCTGCTGCCTCTGCTGCTGGCTCATATTATTGATGACTGCGTCCCCGCCCGAGATCTTCCCAGCGTCTTTCGGGCGGGGGGGCTGATGCTGGTCATGGCCTTCGGCGCGGCTTTCTGCAATATTACGGCCAACCGCATGGCGGCCTGGGTGTCCATGGACATGACCCGGCAGCTCCGCCGGGACCTCTACCAGCGGACGCTGCTCCTCTCTCAAGCTCAATTGGATCGTTTTTCCGTGTCCTCCATCGTCTCCCGGCTGACCAACGACACATACAATGTTCATCAAATGTTCGACAAAATCCAGCGTGGCGGCATTCGGGCCCCCATGCTGGTGTTGGGGGGCCTGGTGCTGACCTTCTTTCAGGCTCCGCCTCTGGCCCTGGTACAGCTGGCAGTCTGTTCCGCCACATTTTTTGCCATCTGGCTGGTGACCCGCCAGGGCATTCCCCGGTATATCCGGGCCCAGGAGGCAGTGGATACTGTGGTCCGCATCCTTCGGGAAAACGCCTCCGGCGTCCGCGTTATCAAGACTCTGGCCTGTCAAGGCCGGGAGAGGGAGCGCTTCACCGCCGCCAGCCGGGCTTCCAAGGAAGCCGAGGAAACCGCCGGATGCGTCATGGCCGCCGCCAACCCCCTGTCGGACTTCCTTCTAAATCTGGGCCTGGTACTGGTGGTGCTGGCGGGAGCCTTGCTGGTGAACCGGGGGCAAATGGCCTCCGGACAGATCGTGGCCTTCCTCTCCTACTTCACCTTGATTCAAACCGCCACCCTGGGCCTGGCCAAGCTCTTTGTCAAGTTCAGCAAAGGCGTGGCCTCCGCCCGGCGGATCGAGGAAGTTCTCTTGGCTCCGGAGGACCAAAAAGTCCACGCGCTCCAGGAAGCGGCCCTCCGGGGCCCGGAGCTGGGCATGGACGACGTGTCTTTTTCCTATTTGGGAGTGGAAAAGGATCTGGCCGACGCCTCCTTCCTATTAAATAAAGGAGAGACCCTGGGTATCCTGGGTCCTACCGGCGCCGGAAAAACCACGCTGGTCTCCCTGCTACTCCGGCTTTACGACGCGGACAGCGGCGTCGTCTGGCTGGGAGGGCAAGACGTCTCCACCCTCAGCCGGGAGGATCTCCGAAACCGCTTCGGTGTAGTCTTCCAGAACGAGGCCCTGTTAAATGACAGCGTTTACGAAAACGTCTCGTTTCTCCGGGGGCTCTCCCGCGAGAATGTCACAGCCGCCGCGAAAACCGCCCAGGCCTGGGAATTCATCGAAAACCTCCCCGAAGGGCTGGACGCCAAGCTGGACATCCGGGGCGCCAATCTCTCCGGCGGCCAGCGCCAACGGCTGCTCATTGCCCGGGCTCTGGCGGCCCGTCCCGGCATTTTGGTTCTGGACAGCGCCGACAGCGCCCTGGACTACCGCACCGCCGCCGCGCTTCATGCCGCCATCCGCCGGGATTTCCCCGGCGTGACCCTGGTGGTCATCTCCGAGCGGGTTGCCTCCCTTCGGGACGCGGACTACATCCTGGTCCTGGAAGACGGCGTCATCACCGCCCAGGGGGACCACAAGCAGCTCCTGGAGACTTGCGGGCGCTACCGCCGTATGGCGGAGCTCCAGATGGGAGGGCCGGTATGAAGAAGCATGTACTCATCCGCCTGGGCCGCTTCCTCCGGCCCTACAGTTTCCAATTTCTGTTGCTGCTGATCCTGCTCCTGGCGGGAAATCTGTTGTCCCTGGCGGCCCCCCTGCTCTCCGGCCGGGCGGTAGACGCCGTGGGCATTCAAGCCGGAGGCGTGGACTTTCCCGGCGTGTTCTGGAACTGCGCCGGGATGCTGGGCTGCTACGCCCTGTCTTCCTTATTAAATTACCTCGTCTCCTCCCGGCTGATCCGGACGGCGCAGGCCGTTTCCCACGACCTGCGCAAGGCCGCTTTCGACCGCATGAGCGAGCTGCCGGTGGACTATTTCGACACCCATCCCGCCGGGGATTTGATCAGCCGGGTCTGTTACGACGTGGATACCGTCAACGCCACCCTTTCCACGGACCTTCTCCAGTTGGGTACCAGCGTGTTCACTGTGGCCGGGTCTTTTTTGATGCTGCTGATCCTCTCTCCCCGGCTGACGCTGGTGTTTTTCGTCACCGTCCCTCTGTCGGTGATCCTGACCCGCTTTCAGATGAAGCGCATCCATCCCCTCTTCCGGCTCCGCTCCAAAGAACTGGGGGCGCTGAACGGCTTCGCCGAGGAGCGCATGGGCTGCCGCCGCTCCATTCGTACTTATGGTGTGGAGGACGCGGACCTGCGCCTGTTCGGCCAGCGCAATGACGCCGCTTCCAAGGCCTATTACGACGCGGATCGGGCCAGCGCGTCTCTGGGCCCCTCGGTAAATTTCGTCAACAACATCTCTCTTACCTTCGTAAGCGTTTTTGGAGCTCTGCTGTACCTGGGCGGCGGGCTGTCCCTGGGGAGTCTGTCCTCCTTCGTCCTCTACTCCCGGAAGTTCTCCGGCCCCATCCGGGAGGCGGCAAACCTCCTGGCGGAGCTCCAGGCCAGCGCCGCCGCCGCGGAACGGGTGCTGGACCTGCTGGACGAGGAGCCGGAGCCGGCAGACCCCGCCGAAGCTCTTCCCGTGGAACACTTGAAAGGCGATATCCGCTTTGACCACGTGACCTTCGGCTACGATCCCGCCCGCCCCGTCCTCCGGGACTTCACCGCCCACATTCCGGCGGGGAGCCTGGCCGCCGTCGTGGGGCCCACCGGAGCGGGAAAGACCACCTTGGTCTCTCTCCTCCTCCGGTTCTACCGGCCTCAGAGCGGGACCATCACCGTGGACGGCGTCCCCCTGGACGCCTACAGCCGGGACGGGCTCCGACGCCGCCTGGCCTTGGTGCTTCAAGATACCTGGCTCTTCGGCGGCACCATCGCGGAGAACATCGCCTACGGCGCGCTGGGGGCAGCGCGGGAACAGATTGTGGAGGCCGCCAAGGCCGCTCGCATCCACCGTTTCATCTCCTCCCTCCCGCAGGGTTACGACACCGTCCTCACGGACGAGTGCGTCTCCAAGGGGCAAAAGCAGCTCCTGGCCATCGCCCGGTGCCTGCTCACCGACGCGGACGTGGTTATCCTGGACGAGGCCACCAGCAACGTGGACACGGAGACGGAAGGGGAAATCAGCCTGGCCATGGAGCGGCTCCGCCAGGGGCGGACCTGCTTTGTCATCGCCCACCGGCTGGCCACCATCCGGGGAGCGGACCGCATCCTGGTGCTGGACCAGGGCGGCGCGGCGGAGCAGGGAACCCACCAGGAGCTGCTGGCCTCCGGCGGCGTCTACGCCCAGCTCTACGCCGCTCAATTCCAGTCGTAAACCTTGGCAAACTCTGGCGAAAACGTATCCGCAGTTTCAGAAACTTTCAAAAAAAGCAATTGGCAAAATAGCAAAAGCACGCCCGTCCAATTTATGCAAATTGTAAACAAACCGTGAAAACAAACAAAAAAGCCCCCCTAAAATCGGGAGGCTGACAGTTGACAAACCCGCTTGGGATTCTTTATAATGAACCCAGGAAGTCGCAAACGTTTGCGCAAAGCGGGCCCATTTCCGCCCCGCGCGGACACCCTGGGCGTGACCGGATGGGAGGACTCGATCGCTCAGGCAGTTCCCGGCAGTTATCAGAAAGAGGTGTTATCGTGTCAAATGCAGTAACTGTGACCAAGGAAAGACCCCCCAGAAAGAAACTGACGGCACGTCGGTTGAAGAACC
>CAMXKT010000052.1 GCA_947244595.1 uncultured Oscillibacter sp.
CAGGCCGATGGCCTCCCGGGTCTCGTCGTCCTGGAAGTGCCACCACTCGGAGCTCAGGCCCCGCATGCCCGTGGCGGTCATGTATTTTTCCAGCAGCTTGGCGTTTTCGTTGTTCAGGTAGGCGGCGGAGTACCAGCTCAGGTCGTGGATGGCGCTTTGCATCTCTAGCTCCTCGCCGCTGTCAATCCGCTCCAGGGTCAGGTCCAGGGCGATGCCCCGGTTATGGGCGGAGGCCACCCGGGCCAGGAAGCTGCCCAGGTTAAACCGGCCGTTGTTGGTCATGATGGTGAAATAGGAGCCGGGGTTTTCGATTCCCTCGGGTTCCTCCGACTCCCCCGATTCGCCGCCTTCGGCCGCCTCGCCCTCCTGAGGCGCCGGGTCCGCCGGCGCTTCCGGTTGAGGCGCGGGGGGCTCCGGCTGCTGGGGCTCAGCAGGGTCCAGGCTGCCGCCCTCGCCCTCCTCGGGGAGGATGAAGAAGGGCTGAGAGAGGTCCGGCGAGGCGGGGTCTTCCGGCGATTCCGGCACAACCGCGCCGGGCTCTTGGCCGTCTTCGGAGAGCGGGGAGTCCTCAGCGGCCTCTTCCTGCTGGCGCAGGGCCAGGTCCTCCCGGCTGATCTTCTCCTGGGTCTCCGGGTCGATCAAAAGCCCGTCGGACAGGTCTACCACCCAGCCGGTGACGGGGTCCACGGCGTTCCGCTTGGGCGCTCCATCTTCTCCGGTTTCTATCACATTGCCGTCCTCATCCACCGCTTCCATGTAGACCAGAGCGGCCAGATCCAGCTGTCCGGCGGTGGTGTCGTAGAGGAACCGGGTGGCCTCGTTGGGACGGAAGGCCTCATAGATTTTCAGGCGGTATCCGTCGGCCTCCGCCGCCAGGGAGGCGCTGAGGAGCTTCTTGGCGCAGGGATAGAGGTAGGGGACGAGGAACTGCTCATCCTCCGTCCGGATGTGCTCAAAGCCGGGGATAACCTGCTCCGTAATCAGGGCGATGGGGTTTTCGTGGACCTTGAAAATAGAGCTGTAGCTGTTGGCGATGTCGTATTTGCAGTGGTCCCCTATGTATTCAGGGAGGTTAATCATGCAGAAGCGGCTGTCCACATAGCCGTACTGGTCCTTATAGCGGACTTGGAACCAGTCTCCCTGCTCCTCCAGGACGCAGAGGGCGGTTCCGCCGGGAATCTTCCCGAGGCTGGCGGATTCCGCGTCGGCCTTTTCGTAGAAGGGCTGGTCGATGATGGGCCAAATGGTGGCGTACATCGGGTTGACCGTGGCGTAGAAGTCTACCTCTTCCGTGGTGCGGATGGTTCCGTCATAGTTCCAGACCATTACCTGGAACCGCTGGCGGGATCCGGAGCCCAGGCGGCCCAGGTCATAGGAAAAGCTCTCCTGGGGCTTTAGGGTTTCCAGGAGGACCCAGCCCTCCTGCTCATCCCACTCCAAAAGCCCGTAAGACGCGCCGCGGGTCTCGTCCCAGTTCAGGGAGAAGATGCCGGGCGTCTCTTCCTGGCAGAAGAGGTTCAAATCGTCCCCCAGCAGGTCCTGACGCTCTACGACGACGAGGTTGGAGGCGGGGCCGCAGAGAACGTAGTCCTCTCCCTGAATGCCCGCCCGGACGTTGACGCCTAAGGGGTGCTCGTAACTGGGGAGGAGAAGATCGCCCTCCGTTTTGCCTACCTTCAGGTCAAGGGCCTGAGAGTTGGTGGTGGCGGCGTGGACAAAATAGCCGTCCTCCAAGGAGAAGACCTCGTAGAAATCCGGGGTCCGGCCCTCTGTTTTCCAGGAGAGGGCCAAGGTTCCCGGTCCCGGGGTCCCGGACACCCTGGGCGCGTTCAGGGATTCGGAGGACTCCACGACGGCGTTCAGGCCGGGGCCCTGGACCTGCCGGGAAAGGCCCAGCAGATTTTTCCCCTCCGCCTCCACCTGGACGCTGATCTCCACAGGCAGCGAGGACTCCCGGAGAAGGACGCCGGGGGAATCGCAGTCCTTTTGAAAGTGTTTTTCGCCCATCAGAACGTCCACATGGTAGGAGACGGAGGAAAAGGCCAGGGCCGCCGCGTCCGTCAGCAGCGCCTCCGGCCAGACCAGCTCCATGCTGCCGTCGTCATTGAGGCAGACGCGGATGTTCTCATCCTCAAACGCGGGGAGGTCGCCTCCGGGGATGTAGAAATAGGCGGTCGTCAAGGCCAAAGCCGCCAGCACGACGGCGGCGGCTCCGGCTAGGATGATTTTTCGTTTCATCAGAAATGTATCCTCCAAGGGTAAAACGGAATTGACACAAGAATCATAAGCTTTTCGCGGCGCGAAGGCTGTCAGAACACGGCGTAGACCGTCTCATAATCCGCGCCCTTTTCCGTGTAGACGATAAACCCGTCGTAGATCAGTTCGCCGTCCTCGCCGTCGATCAGGCAGCTGGGGGCGTAATCCGAGGAGATGGGGCGGCCAATGGCGGCGTAGAGCTCGCTGACGGGACGGCCCACCAGTCCCTGGGCCACGGCTTTGCGGTCTACCTCCGGAGCGGGTTCAGGTTCCGGCTCCGGAGCGGGTTCCGGTTCAGGCTGAGGCTCCGGCTCGGGTTTTGGCTCAGGTTTCGGTTCAGGCTGAGGTTCAGATTTGGGCTCAGGTTTCGGGGCGGGCTGCTCCTTGGGCTTTTCCGTCTGGGCGGAGGGATTCTTCGCCGGGGGAGAAACCTGCTCCGGCGCTTGGGTTTCCTCGGTTTTGGCGTCTCCGGCGGGGACGTTCTCCTGGTCGGGACCAGAGGACGCCGGTTCAGGCTGTTCCGCCTTTTCCGGTTTCGCCGTCTCCTGAGGGGGCTCCGCCTCCGTGGGGGCCGGATCGTTTTGGCCCGCCGGTTCTTCAGCGCTCGGAACGGGGGGATCCCCGGCCTGAGGGGCCTGGCCGCCGCAGGCGCAGAGGGCGCAAAGCAGCAGGGCGCAGAGCAGGAAGCTCCATTTCTCTTTCATGCGTCGTTTCTCCTTTCGGTCACATCTGCGCGCCGCCGTGCTGAGGCCGCCTGTAATTCCAGCTGTTTCCGGCGTCGTAGAATTTGTAGAGGTTTACGTCAAACCGCTTTTTCCGGCGGTAGGCCATCTCCAGCTCCGTGTCGAAGATGTAGTTTTTGCCGCCCAGGTTGATTTCCACCCAGCTGTGGGGGGATCTCCGCA
Source organism: uncultured Oscillibacter sp. (assembly GCA_947244595.1). Lineage (GTDB taxonomy): Bacteria > Bacillota > Clostridia > Oscillospirales > Oscillospiraceae > Oscillibacter. The sequence continues at coordinate 3,162 of CAMXKT010000052.1, forward strand.
CGCCCACGGTGCCGTTATAGATGACGGAATCGTAGCCGATCCAGCGGGAGAGATACCAGAAGAGGGAGGCATAGCAGTAGCAGTTGCCGTATCCGGTGTCCAGGATGCGCAGGGCGTCGGTCTCCATATAGTCGTACACACCCATTTCGTAGGGAGGACGGCGCAGGTAGGTAAAGGAATCCCGGGTGTAGAGGTAGAGGGCCCGGAGCTTCTGCTCCTGGGTCTGGGAAGCGTCGGTGCGGGCCAGGACGATCTTGTGAAGCCAGGCGTCCAGCTCGTTGTTCCCGGTGGTGAAACGGCCGTTGACATTGAAATAACGCGTTCCCACGGTGGTTTCCCGCACCACGTCGCCCCGGGCGCCGTCATAGCAGTACAGCCATCCGTCCGCCAGCTGGACGCCGTCCTGGGGGACCTCGGTCCTGGCGGTGTGGGAGGTCCAGCTCTCCGCGCTGCCGGTGGAGACGTGCTGGTGGGGGACGGTGGCCTCCATGACGTCGTAATAATACCAGCTGGAAGGAGCCACGTCCACATAAAAGGCGGGATGGTTTCGATCGATATACGTTTGATCCGCCGCGCGGCCCAGGGCCCGGTTCAGCAGCACCACCGCCGCCGCCCGGTTGATGGTCTCATCGGGGTGGAAAAGCCCGTCGCTGCCGCCCTGAGCCCAGCCGTAGGCCTGGGCGGAGCGGATGAAGGGGGCGTTGGGGTCGTTTTCCGCCACGTCGGGGAACAGCTGTCCGTCGGTCCGCAGGGGGAAGAAGCAGGCGATGTACCGGGTGAACTCCCCTCGGGTGACGGCCCGGCCGGTGTCCAGCATGCCGTTCTGCGCCTCCAGCACGCCAAGATCCGCCAGGGTGGTCACGGCTTTGGCGTACCACGCCTCGGCGGGCACGTCGGCGTAAGCCGTGTTGGAGGACGGAGTCTCCGGGGGCAGGAGACGGTATATCATCTGGGCCGCCTCCGCCCGGGTAACCTGCCGGGTGGGGTTAAAGGAGGGGAAGAGTCCGCCGCTGCCCTGGGCGTAGGCAATGTGGGCGGCAGAGGACAGGGAGACTCCTGCCGTCACCTTGCCGGCGATGATGTTTTTCCGCTTGGAGAGCGGCTGGCTTGGGGCAACGCCGCCGTTGTCGCCCTCGCCCGCCGGGCGGCCCGAGGTGTTGGATGTGCGGGCGGGATCGGGCGCGACGCCGCCGTTATCGCCCTCGCCCGCCGGGCGGCCCGGAGTGTTAGGCGTGCGGGCGGGATCGGGCGCGACGCCGCCGTTATCGCCCTCGCCCGCCGGGCGGCCCGGGGTGTTGGGCGTGCGAGTGGGATCGGGCGCGACGCCGCCGTTATCGTCTTCGCCCGCCGGACGGCCCGGGGTGTTGGGTGTCTGCCCGGGGACCGGCGCGATGCCGCCGTTATCGCCCTCGCCCGCCGGACGACCAGAGGTGTTGGGCGTGCGGACGGGATCCGGGGCCAAGCCGCCGTAGTCCCCCTCCCCGGCGGGGCGGCCGGGCTCTCTGGCGGGCCGCTCCGGGTCCGGGGCCAGACCGCCGTAATCATCCTCGCTGTAAGTCTCCACGCCGGAGCTCTCCGCCGCGAAGGCGCAGGCGGGCACGGTGGTCACCAGCACCACCAGGGCCAGCAGAAGCGCGATCCAACTGTTCTTTCCCATACTTGTGTTCTCCTTTGATCTGATCTATGCGCGGTATCAGAGGCCCGGGGCCTTGGGACTGCGATAGGCAAGGCCCAGAGGCCGGACGCTTTCCGGCAGATAGAGGCCCGCGCCTCCGTTCTCCAAGAGGAACGCCTCATAGTAGTTTCCGTCCGAGGCCGAGACCAGCACCGGAGAATCCGGCATCGCCTCCGGGAGCTCCTGACCTGCAGGAGCCAAGGGGCCGGTAACCAGAGAATAGCCCGGCAGGTCCTCCGACGGCTCCGCGTCAAAGTTCACGCCGCTTCCATAGACGGTGAAGTCCTCCGGCAGCTCCCGCGCCGGGGCGGGCATGACGGGGACGTTCCGGATGAGATACCGGAGGTTCCGCTCCACCAGCTCCGCCGCGACGCAGTCCGCCTCCCGCTGGTTCACCAGGTCCAGCCGGTAGGGCATAGAACGGGAGAAGAGCGCCGCGTCGAAGCTGTCCGCCAAATACGGGTACAGCAGATTCCCGAAGGAGTCCCGGAACATCAGCAGAGAGCCCTCCCCGCCGCCGTGGGTCATGATGGTGAGGTTCTCCGCCGAGCGGATGGGCACGTCATATTCTATGGTCAGTTTTCCACCGTAGACCTGGTCGGTCTCCAGACCGTTTCCGGCGGGATAGAGCATGTCGTAGAGATCTCCCTTGTGGACCTCCTGCGGGGTGAAGGGGCCCGCGAAGTAGTTGGAGGACCGGCCCAGAGCTTCATTCACCGCGTCGGCGGCCAGGGCCGCGCCCTTGCTGTTCCAGTGGGAATCGGTCTTAAAGTACAGCGTTTCCTCCTGCTCCCGGAACAGGGCAAAGCAGTCCAGATAGTTCACGCGTTGTTCCGCCAGGGCCTCCGCCAGCCGCTTGGCGTCCCGGGGCCGGCGGGAGGCGGGGAGGGTGAGGTCCGGCATGTTGGCCCAATAGAGAGAGTTCTTGTTGGGGGCGACGGTGAAGAGGAAGTGCGCCCCCTGGGCCTGGCAGTATTCGGAGATCAGGGCCAGATTCCGTGCGGCGGAGAAGATCTCCCGGTCCGTCATGGGGTCCAGGCCCACGTAATCCGGCAGGGTATCGGCAAAGTAGAGCCAGCCGTCGGAGCCCAGAACCACGTCCTCGGTGATGGAGCTGCCGAAGGCCTCGGCGTTCAGGGTGGACCAGGCGGTGATCATATCCTGCCGGAGATAGAAATGATCTCCTAAGAAGTCCTGCATCTGAGAGAGGTAATTGGGATTCCAGGTTCCCTCCGCGTCCCGGAGGGAAGGGGTCCTGGAAAGAGCTTGATTGCCTCCGGCCTGGTTATCCCGAGGCGGGGCCAGCATCCCCAGGGAGGGGATCAAACACAGCAGGAGGGTCAGCGCCGTAAAGGCGGCGTAAGGGAGTTTCTTTTTCATGGCGGCACCTCAAAATTGAGCGTAGATAAAGGGCTGGAAGCTGCTGCCCGCCGCCGCCAGGAGGCAGAGAACGAAGAGTGCCGCCGCCCCGGCGAAGGAGGAAAACTCCAGCCACGGGCCGTCCAGCCGCCGTTTCAGCCAGGGTCCCACAGGCAGGCTGCCGGCCGCTCCGACGCCCAAGGCGCACCACACCGCCGGGCTGATCCGTTCCAAAGCCAGAGTGGAGACCGGGGAGAGGGTGAAGCCGGTGAACATGGCCCGGAGCACCGTCATGGCCTCGGCGATATTGGCCGCCCGGAAGACCACGAAGCCCACGCACACCGCCACCAGGGTGTATACATGCCCCAGCCAGCGGCCCAGGGGCTTTTCCTGGAGCTTTTTCATGGGCAGGGCGCTTTCCAGGGCGGAGAGGAGTCCGTGCCACGCGCCCCAGAGGACAAAGGTCCAGCTGGCCCCGTGCCACAATCCGCAGAGCAGGAACACCACGGCCTTGTTCAGGCACTTCCGGGCCGTGCCCCGGCGTCCGCCGCCCAGGGGGATGTACAGGTAATCCCGAAACCAGAAGGAGAGGGACAGGTGCCATCGCCGCCAGAACTCGGTGATGGAGGCGGAGACGTAAGGGTAGTCGAAGTTCTCCGGAGTCTCGAAGCCGAACAGCGTCCCCAGGCCGATGGCCATGTCGCTGTAGCCGGAGAAGTCGAAGTAGATCTGCAGAGTGTAGGCAATGGCCCCCAGCCAGGCAAGACGCCAGTCCAGGCCGTCTCCCAGGGAAAAGGCGGTATTGACCACCGTGGCGGCCATTTCGGAGATCAGGGCCTTCTTGGCGAAGCCCACGATGAAGCGCCGGAGCCCCTTGGCCGTTTGTTCCGCGCCAACCCGAGGGCTGTCCAGCCCCTGGGAGAACTGACCGAACCGGGAGATGGGCCCGGAGACCACCTGGGGGAAAAAGGAGATGTAGAGCAGCACGTGGTCAAAGCGGCGGGCCCGGGCGTTCTCGTCCCGGTAGACGTCGATGACGTAGGACATGGATTTGAAGGTGAAGAAAGAAACGCCCAGGGGGACCGGAAGCCCGACGGAGGGGAGCGCCGTGCCAAGCAGGCCGTTCAGGCTCCCGGTGAAAAAGTCCAGGTATTTGAAGGTTCCCAGCAGCAGGAGGTGGAAGGCCAGAACGGCCGCCAGGAGTGTTTTCCGCGCCCGGACGCGAGGCATGAAAAAACCGGCGGCCCAGCTTACGGCGGCGGACAGCAGGAGACAGGGAAGCCCCTGCCACTGGCCGCAGGCGTAGAAAGCCAGACTGACGGCGATGAGCACATACTTTCTCCCCCTGCCCAAGGCCGGCAGGCTGAGCAGCCAGGCTGCCGGAAAGAAGAAGAACAGAAAGGGCGCGGAATGGAAAGCCATGCAAACACCAACTCCAATAGAAAAGCTCCCGCCGCCAGGCAGGAAATATGTCGAATCTATGAAGATTATACACCTTTGCATGGAAAAGTCAAGGCATGGAGCGTTGTTCGAGCCCTTTAGAGCGAGAGCTTGACTTAGGACCTGGAAGCGTTGGAAAACGGTGGTGGCATCTGCCACCACCGTTTCATACTTCGTTTTCTCAGAGCCTCGACGCGACGGCGTCCAGGAACTCCCAGCTGTCCACGCCCCGGGCCTGGAAGCCCGGCTCCACCAGGGGGAGGAGATCCTTGGTCATGATCCCGTCCTCCAGGGTCTTCAAAGACGCGGCCTCCAGCCTCTCGCCGAAGCGGACCAGGACGGGAAGATCGTCCAGCTCCCCCCGGCGCTTCAGAGCCCCGGACCAGGCGAAGATCGTCGCCATGGGGTTGGTGGAGGTCTTCTCCCCGTTCCGGTAGCGGTAATAATGCCGGGTGACGGTGCCGTGGGAGGCCTCGAACTCCATGGTCCCGTCGGGAGAGACCAGCACGGAGGTCATCATGGCCAGGCTCCCGAAGGCGGCGGCGATCATGTCGCTCATCACGTCCCCGTCGTAGTTTTTCAGCGCCCAGATGAAGCCGCCCTTGGAGCGGATGACACGGGCCACGGCGTCGTCGATGAGGGTGTAAAAATAAGTGATGCCCAGTTTCTCGAATTCCGCCCTGTAGGAGGTCTCGTACTCCTCCTCGAAGATACGCTTGAACTCCCCGTCGTAGATCTTGGAGATGGTGTCTTTGGTGGAGAACCACAGGTCCTGCTTCTGGGCCAGGGCGTACTGGAAGCAGGACCGGGCAAAGGCCCGGATGCTCTTCTCAAGGTTGTGCTGACCCTGCCAGACGGCGGGGCCGCCCACGGTCTGGACGGTCAGCGTCTTTTCCGCCCCGCTCTCACCCTTGAAGGTGAGAGTGGCCGTCCCCGGTTCCTCCGTGGTCATGTCCACGGCCTTGTACATGTCGCCGTAGGCGTGCCGGGCGATGGTGATGGGGGCTTCCCAATTCTTCACCACGGGCTTGATGCAGGGCAGGACGATGGGGGCGCGGAAGGCCGTGCCGTCCAGAATGGCCCGGATGGTGCCGTTGGGGGACTTCCACATCTCCGTCAGCTCCGGGTACTCCTCCATCCGCTGGCGGTTGGGGGTGATGGTGGCGCACTTCACCGCTACGCCCAGGCGCTTGGTAGCCAGGGCGGCGTCCACGGTGATCTGGTCCTTCGTGGCGTTCCGGCTCAAAAGTCCCAGGTCGTAGTATTCGGTTTTCAGATCCACATAGGGCAGGATGAGCTTTTCCTTAATCACGCCCCAGAGGACCCGGGTCATCTCGTCTCCGTCCATCTCCACCAGGGGGGTGGTCATTTTAATCTTGTCCATAATGCGCCTCCGTTAATCCGCTCTCTTGGCGTAGTAGTTCATCAGGCAGCCGTCCAGGATGATTTCCCTCTCCTCCGCCGTCAGGCCATTCACGTGGAGCAGGATGTCCTCCTGGCCGCCGTCCGCTTTCAAAACCTTGGCGGGGATGTCCTCCCGGCCCTCCTCAACGGCGGCGCGGACGTCGGGGACGAACACGCAGTCCCCGGCCTCGTAGGGAAACTCTGTTCCCACGTCCAGGGTAAAGGGCAGGATGCCCCAGTTGATGCAGTTGGAGCGGTAGCGTTTCGTGGCGAATTCATAGCAGATGTTGGCAAAGCCCCCCAGCACCTTCTGACAGCTGGCGGCCTGCTCCCGGGCGGAGCCGTCGCCGGGCCGGTTGGCGAAGACGCAGGAGCCGAATTGAGTGTCTTCGGCCTTTGTGCCCGCCCGGTCCAGCAGGGCCTGGAGCTTCTCCGGGACCGCCCCGGCGGCCCGCTGTTCCTCCAGCTCCGCCGCGGCCTTGGCCCGGGCAACATAGGCGGGCTCCCGGCGGGAGAGGGTGAACTCCGCCAGGCGCAGGGGGTTGGAGCGGTAAGAGGAGGTCTCCCCGGAGGGGATGAGCTCGTCGGTGGTGGTCACCGGGTCCCGGAGAACCGCCGCCAGCTCCACCAGCAGATTCTTCGCCAGGGGGGACATCTGCGGCCAGTCGGTGATGTTGGGCCCGAGAATCAGTTCCTCCTCCGGCCGGGGATGGCCGAAGCCGTTGTAGACCCGCTTGTCATAGACGCCCCGGTCGAAGTGGTAGGGATGCCGGACGGGTTCATAGCCGATCTCCGTGGCGGGGGTAATTTTTCCTCCGTTCCTGGCCGTGGCGGCGATGGACCGGGCGTCCATCAGGCACACGGCGGCGAACTGGCCCTCGCCGGGCTTGGAGCCCTCCCGGTTGGGGAAGTTCCGGGTGGTATGGCGGAGGCTGAGGCCGTTGTGGGCGGGCACGTCTCCCGCGCCGAAGCAGGGCCCGCAGAAGCTGGGCTTGATGACCGCGCCGCTTTGGAGCAGGTCCGCCGTGGCCCCGATCTTCGTCAGCTCCAGACTGACGGGCACGCTGGTGGGGTACACGTCCAGAGTGAAGTACCCATCCCCGCAGCTTTCGCCCCGGAGGATGTCCGCCGCCTCGGTGATGTTGTCGAAGAGGCCCCCGGCGCAGCCGGCGATGACCCCTTGGTCCGCCCAGACGCCGCCGTCCCGGACTTTTTGGGCCAGGTCAATCTTGGCCTTGGGATAGCGCTTCCGGGCGTCGGCCTCCACCTTCGCCAGGATGTGGTCGGCGTTGTCCAAAAACTCCCGGATGGTCCAGGCGTTGGAGGGGTGGAAGGGCAGGGCGATCATAGGCTCGACCCGGCTCAGGTCCAGCTCGATGTACTTGTCGTAGTACGCAAAGTCACCGGGATGAAGCTCCTTGTACTCCGCCCCACGGCCATGGGCCTCGTAGAAGCCCCGAGTCTCCTCGTCCGTCTCCCAGATGGAGGAGAGGCAGGTGGTCTCCGTGGTCATCACGTCGATTCCGTTCCGGAAATCGATAGGCAGCCCGGCGATTCCCGGACCGGCGAACTCCAGGACGCAGTTGTTCACAAAGCCGCTCTCAAAGGTGGCCTTCACCAGGGCGATGGCCACGTCGTGGGGCCCCACGCCCCGCTTCGGCGCGCCGGTGAGGTACACCAGCACCACCGATGGGTACGGGACGTCCCAGGTGTTCTTCAAGAGCTGCTTGGCAAGCTCCGGCCCGCCCTCGCCCACGGCCATGGCGCCCAGGGCCCCGTAGCGGGTGTGGGAGTCGGAGCCCAGGATCATCTTGCCGCAGCCCGCCAGCTGCTCCCGGGCGTAGGAGTGGATGACGCTCTGGTTGGCGGGGACGTAGATGCCCCCGTATTTCCGGGCGGCGGAGAGGCCGAAGACGTGGTCGTCCTCATTGATGGTGCCTCCCACGGCGCAGAGGGAGTTGTGGCAGTTGGTCAGGGCGTAGGGGATGGGGAACTCCCGCATCCCGGAGGCCCGGGCCTGCTGGATGATGCCCACATAGGTGATGTCGTGGCTGGCCATGGCGTCAAAGCGGACCTGGAGCTGTTCCGGGTCGCCGGAGACGCTGTGGGCCTGGAGGATGCTCCAGGCCAGGGTCCGTTTCCGGCCCTCGGCGGGGGAGACGGGGGCGGCGGACTGCAGCGCGCCGCCGGAGAGAAAGATGCCGTTGTCGTGTAACGTAATCATACTTACAACCTCCTGAACTCAGCCCCGGTCCGACAGGGGCACGTAGGGCGCCCGCTTGCAGATCGTCTTGTAGGCGGGGCGGATGATCCGCGGGTCGCCGGAGCAGCACTCCTCCATGCGGTGGGCGCACCAGCCGGCCATGCGGGCGCTGGCGAAGATGGCGGTGTACAGGTCCGTGGGGATGCCCAGCAGCCGGTACACGAAGCCGGAGTACAGATCCACGTTGGCGCAGATGGGCTTGTCGATGCCCCGGACCTCTTGGAAGACCTGGGGAGCCAGGCGTTCCACGGACTCAATGAGGTCCAGCTGATCCACCATGCCCCGCTTCTCCGCCAGGCGGCGGGAAAACTGCTTGAGGATCTCCGCACGGGGGTCCGAGAGGGTGTAGACCGCATGGCCCATGCCGTAGATGAGGCCGGTGCCGTCGCCCAGCTCCCGGTTGAGAATGCGGACCAGCTGGTCCTTCACCTGGCCGTCGTCCTTCCAGTCCCGGACGGCGTTGCGGAGGTAGCGCATCATCTCCACCACCTTGATGTTGGCCCCGCCGTGGCGGAAGCCCTTCAAAGAGCCCACGGCGGCGGCGATGGCGGAGTAGAAATCGGTCCCGGTGGAGGTGAGGACCCGGCAGGCGAAGGTGGAGTTGTTGCCGCCGCCATGCTCCGCGTGGAGGATCATGCACAGGTCCAGGAGCTTGGCCTCGTCGTCGTCAAAGCGGCTGTCCTTCCGCAGGGTGTACAGGAAGTTCTGAGCCACGCTCAAATCCATCCTGGGCCGGTGGAGGTAGAGGCTGTCCTTGTCGAAGTAATGCCGCTTGGCGGCGTAGGAATGGGCCACGATGGTGGGTGTCCGGGCTACCATGCGGAAGGACTTGAAGAGCTCGTTCTCCAGCGTCATGTTCTCCGCCTCCCCGTCGTGGGAGTGGAGGGCCAGGATGCAGCTGGCCAGCTTGTTCATGATGTTTTTGTTGGGGGAGCGGAGGATCATATCCTCGGAAAAGTAGCTGGGAAGCTGGCTCCACCGGGCCATGAGGACCTGGAAGTCCTCCAGCTGGGAGGCCGTGGGCAGCTGGCCGAAGAGGAGGAGGTATACCGTCTCCTCGAAGCCGAAGCGGTCCTCC
>CAMXKT010000053.1 GCA_947244595.1 uncultured Oscillibacter sp.
GCAGGTTGGTTTTCTGCCGCTGGCATTCCTTGCTAATTTGTTGGATTGCTATAGATTCAATGAATGTGAAAAGGGATTTGGACATTCAGAAATGTACGGACGAGGACTTTCGTAGACTCAATCTTTTGATAGGAGCAATTAGAGATAAACTTCCGGTAAAAAATGCCCCTGAAAAACCAGGAAATGTTCAAAAAATAACCATCGCTAATCTTAAATTAGCAGTTGTATATCTTGAACGGGAGAGCGGTGGATATTTTGTCTTTGATTATTTTGGGAATCATTTTGATGTTTCTTGGTCGCCTGATGGTTCAAACCCCATAATGGTTTCACAGTTCTTCACTATGGAAGTAGATGATTTTTTAACGCTCGATAATTTAAATCTTAAAGTAATTGTCGAGGATTTCAAAAAAATAGAGGTGTCCTCACATCATCTTGAATTTGGGAATCATACAATGTTGGTTATGCTGAAAGCATATGACAAGCAGCCATCTGTAGAACTGCTTGATGCTGCACAGCAACTTTGTGCATGGCAACAGGAATATCCTGAATTTGTACCTATGGATTTAACTACGATCAATCGGATGCAAATTGCTCTACGAAAACGTGAACTAACCTTTCAAGAAAAATCGGAATTGCACGCTATTATATCTAATACATCAGACAACTTCCTTGAAATATGTGCTTTCCTCCTGCTTGATGAGCAGGAGGAAGCGCAAAAACTTTTTGGCTCTTTATCTGAGAAACAATTAAGAGAATTTAAAAATTCTCCGATATACCGATTCTGCAAATGATTTTTGAATAAGAATGTATTAACCTGTTTCTCATCAGTTCCCCAATTACTTACTTGTAAGGAATCATGGTTTGTCTCAGAGAGAAAAATCGATTTTGACCGCTTACTCCACGAAAAAGCTTGTAACCGCAAGGGTTACAGGCTTTTTTCTTTACAGGCAGTTTCCCTAGCGGTTTCCCCAATTTTGCTTACGCCCTGGGAATGCTTTTGATAAACATATCCATTCTTTCAGTACCGGCTTGCCCCATCTCTTCTATAACAGGTCTATAGATTCAAGGTAAAGGCGGCGGAGCGATTCCCCGGCTTTATAAAGAAATATGCCGTCTCCCGGTGACGGTTTCGTGCAACTTTCAGTTTCCGGGCAGGGAGGGAATGGAAGGGGGAACGTTATGTTTGAACTATACGCGAAGAAAAATCAATTGGAAAGTCTTCGCCTGGAGCCTGTTACCAGCGGGAGCTTGAATGTCTGCAGGGTTAAGTTCGAATTCTCAGACGACTGGAAGGGCCTGACAAAAACAGCCTTGCGTTACAAATTTGATGGTTATTTCAAAATCCAAGTAATGGAATAGGTTTTACGTCAACACAATAACAAGAAGTGGCGGCTACACCGACACATATTTTGTTCAGAGCGAGGACCGAAAATTGTATTGCTATCTTTCGGCGGGTGTCTATCACAATTCTTCGTTTACCGCGATTATTGAATACACCAAGACCACAGATTAAGGAGGAATACCATGCCTGAAAAATGCGCCGGCAACCCCCGGGACTGCCCCATGGCGGCCCGGGTGGAAGCCTTGGAGGAGGCCAACAAGACCCACAGCGCCACGCACCGGGAGATGTTCAAGCGGATCGGGGACCTGGAGCGGATCAGCGACGTGCAGGAGAAGAAGTTGGACACCATCCTCAAGAAGCTGGATGAGCTGACGGAGAAGGTGGAGGCCCTGGAGGCCAAGCCCGGGAAGCAGTGGGAAAGCCTGGCGGAGAAGGCCCTGTGGGCCGTGTGCGCCGCCGTGATCGCCTTCCTCCTCGGGAGGGTTGGACTGTGAGGGGCAGGCGGAGCAGGAAACCCAAGACCTCCAACGTGATTCTGCTGGCCCTGGGGCTGTTCGCCTTGGGGTTCATCGTGGCCATGACCGTAATTTTCTGCGTGAAGGGGGCGGTACCGGACACGCTGATTCAGTATACCCTGGGAGCAGGGGGCGTGGAGGCCCTGCTCCTGGCGGGGATTAAAATTTCAAAGGTTGTTTCCGGGAAAGGTCCCGAAGAAAAGGAGGATGCCTATGAATCAAAATATCTCTAAACGGCTGGGGAATCTCCTCAGTGTGAAGTCCCTGGTGACGCTGACGCTGACCGCCGTGTTCGCCTGGATGGCTATGGCCGGGACCATCTCTCAGGATTTCATGACCGTGTACGCCGTGGTCATCGCGTTCTATTTCGGCACCCAGAGCCAGAAGGTCCAGGACAGCCTGGACGGAGGCGAAAATGGCAACGGCTAAGGATATCTTGGAGGCTGCCCGGCGGGAACTGGGAACGAGGGAGGAACCGGCAAATTCCAACCGGGTGAAATACAATACTTGGTACTACGGCCGGGAAGTCTCTGGACCCGCTTACCCCTGGTGCATGGTATTCGTCCAGTGGGTATTCGCCCAGACCGGAGTCCCCTTACCGCTGAAAACCTCCTCCTGTGGAGCGCTGATGAACGCCGCGAAAAAGGCCGGGCAGTGGGTACCCAGGGACTTCCGGCCTGGGGACGTGGTGATCTACGACTTCCCCGGCGGCGGAGCCACGGACCACACGGGCATTATCGAAAGGGTGACGCCCACCGGGGTGGTAGCTATCGAGGGGAACACCAGCCAGACGGGGAGCCAGTCCAATGGCGGGATGGTCTGCCGGAAGACCCGGCCCGCGAGGCAAATCGTGGGCGCCGCGCGCCCGAAGTTTGAGGAGGATGACATGGATATTTCGAAGCTGACCGACGCGGAGATCCTTCAGCTGGGAAAGCGTCTCCAAGCAGTGATGGGCAAGCAGCCCGTCGGCGCTAAACTGGCGGCGGAGCTGGCGGAGGCCAAGGAGCGGGGCCTCACCGACGGGAGCAATCCCGGGGCCTTCTGCACCCGAGCCCAAGCCGCCGTCATGACCCTGCGGGCCGCGAAGAACACATGATGAAAGCCCCGGACGCTACAGGCGTTCGGGGCTTGATTCCTGCCGGTTTTGCCGTATAGCGAGGACTTCTTCGCGCTCACCCGGGGACCGGTCTTCTATGTACTCCCTACAGCACCCACTGCACCAGCAGCAAAAGGACAAAGCCCGGAAGCCCCAGGACTCCGATCACCAGGGCATTCCAGACGTTCACTCCCAGGGCGATCCCTGTCACCCCGGCGGTGGCGTTCACCGCCCAGAGAGCCAGGAAGCCCAGCAGGGTATTGGCCAGCACCTTCACCGCCAGCTTCAGCGGAGCGCTGAACACCCGCAGCAGGACGATGAGGAAGAACCCCGCCAGCAGGGCGGCGATGATCTTTTGGTTCAGGTCCATGCCGCTTCGCCCTCCAGCCTGGGCAGGGCGGGAAGGCTCTCCGGGCTCCGCTCCTTGATGGCCCGGATCAGGTAGTTGCACCGGGCTTTCTCCGCCTTGATTTGATAGATGCAGGACTCCACCAGTTCCGGGTCCACCGCCTGGTCAAACTGCCGGTATGCCAGGGAGAGATCTCCCTGAGCGTTCTGGAGCTCCGTCCGCAGGGCCAGCAGCTCCGGGTCCTGCCGGGTTTTTTTGAAGAAAGTGGTTTTCATAGCGTTGTCCCTCCTGTATAATACTTTATATGGCGAGTCTGGACAAATATGCCAGCTTTCATACAGGAGGAACCCCAATGCAGGAAATTTTTATGAGACAGGCTTTGGCCCTGGCCCGGGAGGCCGCCGCCGCCGGAGAGGTCCCCGTGGGCTGCGTCGTCGTTCGAGAGGGCGTGGTAGTGGGCCGGGGGAGAAACCGGCGGGAGGAACGGCGCTCTGCCGCGTCTCACGCTGAGATGGAGGCCATCGCCCAGGCCAATCAGGCCCTGAACTCCTGGCGGCTGGAGGACTGCGAGCTCTATGTCACCCTGGAGCCCTGCCCCATGTGCGCCGGGGCCATCCTCAACGCCCGGATCCACCGGGTTTGGTTTGGGGCACGGGACCGCTGCTTCGGCGCCTGCGGCGGTGTGACCAACCTGTTTATGGAGAGCTTTCCCCACCTCCCGGCTCTGGTGGGCGGCGTGCTGGAAGCGGAGTGCCAAGCGGTTCTATCCGATTTCTTTTCCGATTTGCGGAACAAATCTCGTTGACGGGAAGGAAGGGTGTGGGGCGGCTGCGCCCGCAGGCGCGTTTCGAAGCGCAACCGCCGCTTGCGGCGGCTCTTGGCGCGGAGATGAACCCAGGCGGGGTTCCCCGCGCCATTTCAATCCTAAGTTTTCCAGCTCACTGGAAAATTTGGTTAACATAAGATTTAATCTTTTTTTAACAATTGACGCTGGTTTCCTTAACAACTCTCCTGTATCTTAATACTTGCAAGAGACAAAACTTCTTTTCATCCAATCTTCCAAACAATAGGAAAAGGGCCGGCCGAAAGGCTGGCCCTTTTCCTTTGTGTATCGGGGCGGACTGGACGGCGGGAATTGGGATACCGAACTCTTTCAGCGTGCCTCCCGGGGATCCGGGTCCCCGTCCAGGGTGACAAAATAATCGTAGTAGGGCAGAAGGAACTCGTATCCCCGCTTCAGCCGGTCCACGATGGCCCGGGAGAACAGGTCCTCCGTCAGCTTTTCCTCGTGGCAGATGGTGAAGGACTTGGCCTGATACCAGGGCCCCAGCAGCGGCGAGGGAGCCGCGCCCTTGGGCCGCTTGTACGGTTCCGTCATCAGGACAAACTCCTCCTGCCCGTTCAGCGCCCGGGTCAGGGCCTCCATGGTCTTGGGGTCCCGGTCCAGCCGGGCCCGGAGCTTCGCCATGGTCAGGGCCTTGGGGATGTAGTAGCCCATGCCGTAGGTCCAGCTCTCCGGCATCAGCTCAAACCAGAAGGTGGGCTTGGCCGTCCACTGCTCCGAGGGCTCCTCCACGGAGAACCAAAGACTCTCCTTATAGGGCCCCCGGCCATGGAGGCGGCGGGCGTCCCGGTAGATGCGGGTCACCTTGTTGATGAGGTCGTAGTCCGGGCGCTTGTCCCGGATAAAGTCGTAGATCTCCGCCCCCAGGGCCTGCATGGGGCGGTAGAAATGGTTCAGATAGGTGTCCTTGTGGGCCTCAAACCAGGTCCGCTCATTGTTGAAGCGGATGCCCCACATAAAGTCCACCGTCTCATCGGTAAAGCCGTTGAACATGATCTGCCTCCTTTTCGTTCCGGCTGAAAATCGAGGGCAGTATACCACAAAAGCAGTCCCCTGACAAGGCCCCGGTCTGGACTTTCCCTCCGGGGTATGCTATGATGAAGACAAGCATTTATTTTATAAGGAGGAAACGGCATTGAACAATCTGTTGGAGCTGATGAAGGACAGACGGAGCGTCCGCAAGTACAAGGCGGACATGGTGCCCCAGGAGATCCTGGATCAGATCATCGAGGCGGGACTCTACGCCCCCAGTGGGAAGGGCCAGCAAAACACCATCATCATCCAGGTGACCGACAAGGCCCTGCGGGATGAGATCGTCCGCCGGAACTGTGAGATCGGCGGCTGGGAAGCGGGCTTCGACCCCTTCTACGGCGCGCCCGCCATGCTGATTGTGCTGGGGAAAAAGGACTGGCCGCACCGGGTTTACGACGGCAGCGTGGTGATGGAAAACCTCATGCTGGCCGCTCACGCCCTGGGCCTGGGGAGCTGCTGGATTCACCGGGCCAGGGAGGAATTTGAAACTCCCTGGGGCAGGGAGCTGCTGAAGTCCCTGGGCACTGAGGAGGAATACGAGGGCGTGGGCCACTGCGCCCTGGGCTACATCGACGGCGAGCCGCCCCAGGCCAAGCCCCGGAAGGCGGGGCGGGTGTTCTATATCAAATAACCAAGGCCACAAAAAACCGGCGGTCCTCCCTTGGGGAGGACCGCCGGTTTTTACAGACAGCCGATGATCTTGTTCAGCCGCTTTACATCCCCGGGGGCGATTTTCAGCGTCGTCAGCGGGTCTCCCGTCCCGCCGTATACGTAGTCAAAGGCCATCAGGGACTCGTCAAAAATGCAGTCCAGGTCCAGTCCCACCAACGGTATCGCCCCCGCTTCGTAGCCCGTCTGCTTCTGAACCTTTTTTCGGTCCGCCATCCTCAGCTTCTCAAAGCCGAAGGCCGCCTTTACCGCCTCCAGGTCCAGCCGTCCCCGGTTCGCCGAGAGGACGCAGGCCACCAGTCCCCGGTCGCTCTGCAGAACAAGCGTCGGCGCGGCCTTCGTCACGTCGTAGTAGGGCTCCGCGTCCTTGGCCGAGAGAATCGGCGCGTCCTGCCGGATCAGTTCAAAGTCGGCCCCTTCCCGGGTCAGCAGGGCCCCCAGCTGTTCCACCGTGTACATGTCCGTCACCTCCCAAGCGGCGTTTTACGCCTCCTCCGTTTTCACCGGCGGGTAGGGAATCCGATAGGGCTCCGTCCCCCGCTCCGTCAGCTTCCGGTCCAGCCAGTCCCGCAGAGCGGCCACGCCTTCTTCCGTCCAGGGAAAGGACTCCGTTTCCACGTCCTTGGCCAGCTCAAAGCAGACGTTCTCATACACCCAGGCCTGAAGCTCCCCGTCCCCCATCCAGCCCGTGCGCCGGAAGCGGTAGCGGAAGGTTCCCAGGCTCCCGGGGAACGCCGCCGCCCGGGTGAAAAACTCCATGGTCAGGAAGTCAAACGCGCCGTCCATGCCGTGCCCCCTTTTGTAGATACTTTTTAAAAGCTACATGTGTTCTTGCATGGCCTCCAGGTTGGCCCGCATCAGAGAGAGGTAGGTGGCCCCGGCCTCCAGGTCCGCCCGGGAGACGTTGTGGCAGGTGTGGAACTGGGCCGTCTCCACTCCGGCGGCCTCGGCGATGCTGTCCGCCACCAGGTGGTTGGAAAACTCGATATACCAGACGGCGGGGAGACCTTCCTCCCGGACTTTCTCCGTCAGGAAGGCCACCGTGGCCGCCGAGGGCTCCGTCTGGGCTCCGCAGCCGGGGAAGGCAGCGTAGTAGTCCAGATCATAAGCGTCGGCAAAATACAGCAGGGGGAAGCGGTCCCCGAACACGATGGTCCGGTCCGCCCGGCCGTCAAAGAAGGCGGCAAAGTCCCGGTCCAGGGCCTCCAGCTCCAGGGCGTAGGCCTCGGCGTTGGCGGCGTAGGTCTCCCCGTTCGACCGGTCCAGGGCGGCCAGCCGCTCTCCGATGATCCGGGTGACGGCGGCGGCGTTCAGCGGGGCGGTCCAGACGTGCTCGTCCATGCCCACCACCTCGCCCAGGTGGTTGTGGTCTTCCTCGTGCTCATGGTCGTGATCGTGTCCCCCCTGCATCCCCTCCACGGTCTCCTCCTCCAGGAGGTCCACGCAATCGATCATCCGCAGGGCCTCGCCCCGGGGCTCCACGGCGGAGAGAATGGTATCCACCCAGGCGTCGGACTCGCCGCCCAGATAGAGGAAGAGGTCGCAGCGCTGGACCCGGAGGATGTCCGCCGGGGTGGGCTCGTAGGAGTGGCTTTCCGCCCCGGGGGGCAGCAGCAGGGTCACGTCCGCCAGCTCCCCGGCGGCGGCCCGGGCGAAGTCATAGGCCGGGAAGACGGCGGCCACGATCTGGAGCCGGTCCGAGTCCTCCGGCGGCAGCTCCGGGCCGCAGGCCGTCAGCAGCAGCAAAGCGCAGAGGGCGGGAAATATCCGTTTCATGGGCGGTCCCCTTTTCCGTTCAGCAGTTCTATTACTATACTACGGCGCCGGGAAAATTGCAAGGCGGCAAAATTTTATGTAAAGGACCCTTGACAAATCCGGCGGGCTGTGGTAGATTGTAGGTAAAGGAACCTTTACATAGCGGGAGACGGCCGCTCCCAAGTGTAAAGCGTCCTTGACACCGAAAGGAGGCGGCTATGAGGAACCGCGTGGAAGCGCTGCGGAAGGAACGGGGCCTGCGGCAGGAGGAATTCGCCAAGGCCATCCGGGTCTCCCGGCAGACCGTCAGCTCCATCGAGAACGGGCGCTACAGTCCGTCTTTGGAATTGGCCTTTACGATTTCGGATTTTTTCGGACTCCCCATTGAGGAGATTTTCATCTGGGAAAGGAGCGGGAACCAATGAAGAAAAGTTACCTTTGGTCCGGCCTGGGCATGATCGCCCTGGGGCTTGGCTTTCTGGCGGCGGCGATTTTCTGGGACACACCGCTGGGCAGCTTGTTCTGCGGCTTTTGCGGCGCGTTCACGGTGCCGGGCATTATCCAGGTCGTCAAATACATCAAGTGGACCAGTCCCAAGAACGCCCCCCTTTACCGGGAACGGCTGGAGGAGGAACAGATCGAGCTCCGGGACGAGCGAAAGGAGATGCTGCGGAACAAGTCCGGCCGGATGGCCTATGCCCTGGGGCTGGTGCTGATGTCCGGCTCCATTGTGGCCTTCAGCATCCTGGGCAAGCTGGGTGTGGTGCGGGAGGAAAGCGCCGACCTGATGGTCTTCTTCCTGGCGGCGCTCCTGGTGGTCGAGTTTGTGTCCGGCATCCTGATTTACAGGCGGCTGGAAAAGCGATATTGAGAACAGGGGGCCGTCCCGGAGGGGGCGGCCCCTTTATTCACAAAAACTTAACGGCCCTGGAAGTACAAAACCGTTGACAGTTCCGTTAGCCCTGACTATAATAAGTGACAGCTTGTCATAAAATGACAAAGTGTCATTTCTGCTGTGAGGGATCGATACATATGTGTACAGAGACCTTCCTCCGGCTGCCGGAGGAGAAGCGGCGTCGCTTCCTCGACGCCGCTTGGGAGGAGTTTACCTCCGCCCGCTTCACCGACGTGTCCATTAATCAGATTGTCCGCCGGGCGGGCATCCCCCGGGGGAGCTTTTACCAGTACTTCGCCGGGAAGGACGAACTCCTCGCCTACCTCCTGGAGGAGGTGCGCAACTATGTGAAGGAGGAGTACCGCCGGGTGCTGAAGGCCAACGGCGGGGACATGTTCCAGGCTCAGTTGGACTGCTTCGACCGCATGTCCTGCCAGGACCTGTGCAAGGACCCGGTGATGGAGCGGTGCATGATGTTTGTGAAAAACAACCAGGGGGTGGACCTCCAGAAGCTCCTTCCCACCCGGCCGGGCCAGCGGCTGCTGGACGGGCTCTGGGACGTGATGGATCTTTCCGGCCTCCGGGACCCCAGCCAGGATTACGCCAGGATCGTGTTCAGCCTGCTGATGGCCGCTCTGGGCAGCGCCTTTATGGACGCCATGTTCCGCCCTGAGGAACGGGCGCTCTACCGGGAGGAGCTGGTGGCGAAACTGGAAGTTGTCAAGCACGGCAGCCTCGCGCAAAATTTCTCTTGACCTTCCCCCAGGTGGAAGGTGTACAAAGAAGACGGAGCACCGTAAAGACGAAGATACGCCGGCGGCTTTGCCGTCGCAGACCATATATATTTAAGGAGGACCACATGAGGAAACAATGGATTGCGCTGCTGCTGTCATTGGCCCTGGGCCTGTCGCTGTGCGCCATACCCGCCCTGGCCCAGACGGACCAGCCTCCCCAAGAGGAGGAGCCCGAACAGGAGGAATCCCCCCGGGAGGCCGAAGCTCCGGCGGAGGCTCCGGACGCGATAACGCCCCCCGCCGGGGACGGCGGAAGCGCCATCGTGGTGCGGCCCGACGGAACGCCGGAGACCACCGCCGGAGACAGCACCATGGACGACGAGCTGGTTTTCACCGGAGAGGACGACTTCCGGTATCTGGCCTTCGAGGATGTGAGGGACCGGGTACTGGAGGGAAGCCTGACGGCAAAGATGCTCCAGGAGTCCATCGCCTCCATCGACGCCATGGACTACACCCAGATGGCCCAGGAGATGTCGGCCCAGATGAGCAGCCTGGAGGCCGCTCAGAGGATGTACGCCCAGATCCCGGTGTCCACCCCCATGGAAGGAGCCATGCAGGGCTACATCATCTCCAACCTGGCCAGCTCCTACGGCAGCTTGAACAGCACCGTGATGGACCTGGCCAGCGGCAGGCTCCAAAAGGACGCCGCCGCCGCCCGGCGGCAGCTGAAAAACGCCCAGGATCTCACGGTGGTGGGAGCCGAGTCCCTGTACTTCGCCATTCAGGAGCTGGAGCAGACCAAGGCCACCCTCCAGCGGAATATGACGGCGCTGGACCGGAGTCTCCAAGAGATGGAGCTCCGCTATGAGCTGGGGCAGATCTCCGCTCTGACCCTGGAGCAGGTGCGCAACGGCCGGGCCGTCCTCCAAAGCAATCTCAGCACGCTGGAGATGAACCTCCGGCGGTGCAAGTTGCAGATGCAGTCCATGGTGGGGGCCAGTCTCAACGGCTCCCTGGTCCTGGGGCCCCTCCCGGCGCTGAGCCAGGGCCTCATCGACTGCATGGACTACAAACCGGACCTCGACGAGGCCAAAAGCCACAGCTACGATCTCTTTGCGGCAAAGAAAAAGCTGGACGAGGCCGGGGACTCCTATGACGACACCCGGGGGAACTACGCCCAGGATACATACAACGTCCGCAGCGCCCGGCACACCTACGAGTCGGCTCTGTACGAGTACAAGATGACGGAGCAGAGCTTTGAGATGAATTTCCGCAATGCCTTTGACTCCGTGAAGGACTACAGCCAGGTCCTGCGCTCCGCCCAGACCTCCCTGGCCTTCCAGGAGAGCACCTACGCCTCTATGGAGCTGAAATACCGCCAGGGGACCATTTCTCACAACGCCCTTCTGGACGCGGAAGATGAGCTGGCGGAGGCCAAGGACGCCGTGGAGACCGCCCGGCGGAACCTGTTCACCGCCTACCGGACCTACTATTGGGCTGTGAACTACGGCGTGATGAGCTCCGGCCAGACCGGAACCTAGTTACTTTTCTTGAAAGAAAAGTAACCAAAAGAACTTTAGCGCGCTACGGAGCCGGGCAAGCGACCCAGCCTGTCACACGGTAACGCAGCCTTGATTAATAGAGTGGAGGAACTACATGACGAAGAAAAAATTCCTGGCGGCGGGGCTTGCCGCCGTGCTGGCGCTGTCCCTGGCCGCCTGCGGAGGGGCGGACGAGACGCCGGAGGAAGAGCCCGTTAATCCGGGCGTGGCCGTCCAGGTGCAGGAGATCGGGGCGGACACCATTTACACGGAGAACACCGTCTCCGGCCAGCTTGTGGCGGAGGACCAGTCTACCATCATGGTGGCCGTCAGCGCCAAGTGCACCGCCGTCTATGCCGAGGCGGGAGACGAGGTGAAGGCCGGCGACATGCTGTGCACCCTGGACCTGGGGAGCACCCTGGCCTCTCACAACGCGGCCAGCATCAACTACCGCTCCTCCGCCCAGAGCTATAACGACCAGGCGGCGGTGTTCGAAAAGCAGATCGCCCTGCTGGAGAAGAACGTCCGGGATCTGAAGGAGCTCTTCGAGATCGGCGCGGCCTCTCAGCTGGAGATCGATCAGGCGGAGCTCCAGCTCCAGACCACCATCGCCCAGCGGAACTCCACCCTCTCCCAGCTGGAAGCGGGGATGCAGAGCGCCCTCAGCAACGTGGAGCAGCTGGACACGGTGCTGGAAAACGTGGACGCCCGGGGCAATGTCATCGCCCCCAGCAGCGGCACCCTGGTGACCATGAACGCCACGGAGGGAGGCTTTATCTCCAACACGGCCCCTGTGGCCGTCATCGACGGCGCGGAGCAGATGAAGGCCGTGGTTCAGGTCTCCGAGGCGCTGGTGCCCAAGCTGGCGGCGGGGGATACCGCCGATGTGTCCGTCAGCGCCGCCAACCAGACCTTTGAGGCCACGATCCGCTCCGTGGAGCGGGCCGCCAACATGCAGACCCGGCTCTACACCGTCACCCTTACGCTGCCCTCGGACACCGACGGGCTGCTGGCGGGCATGTTCGCCGACGTGACCTTCCACACCGACGTATCCGAGGACACCATCGTGGTTCCCACCGAGGCGGTGCTGACCCGGGGCGAGACCCAGTATGTCTTCGTGGTGGAAAACGGCGCGGCCAAGTACATGGAGGTCACCACGGGCCTCACCGGCAACGGCGTGACGGAGGTCCTCACCGGCCTGACCGCCGGGCAGCAGCTGGTCACCGTGGGCCAGGCGTACCTGAACGACGGCGATCCGGTCCGCGTCGTCTCCGGCGCGGCCGCTCCTGCGGAGACCCCGAAAGAGGAAGCGGAACCCGCCGATGAGGCCGCTCCCGAGGACGGAGAGGGCCAGGGGGAATAAAATAAGATGAGTATTGCCAGAGCAAGCATCCAGCACAAGGTGGCGACCATCCTGGCCAGCATTCTGATCTGCGTCTTCGGCCTGATGTTCTCCACCCAGCTTCAGATGGCCCTGCTGCCGGACATGGAGATGCCCATGGCCGTGGTGGCCTGCTACTACAACGGGGCCAATCCCAGCGACATCGAGGAGCTGGTCACCCGGCCCCTGGAGGGGGCCATCATGTCCG
>CAMXKT010000054.1 GCA_947244595.1 uncultured Oscillibacter sp.
TTTTACTCCTTTTCCGTGAGTTGGAGGTGTCTACTTTTTTTGTACCACATCAGTATCTGGACAACCTCGAAGCCTGATTTTCCAACTTCAGATTCGCTTGTTTGTGGCCAGCGTCAAAAATTTTCAATGGCGGTGGCTTGGTTTTTTGTACCCTTTTTGCGGCACCTAAAAAATGCGGTTTACTTTGAGCTAGCTCTTGACTTTTGTTAGCAGGTCTTTTTAAGGTTATTTTATCGAAATATGACGGACATGGAAATAATTTGTAGTACGCTGTTGACGTGTTATAAGCGGCAATATATAATTAAAATGCGGTTATGAAGTGCAAAAGAAAAAGCAGACGCTTTTTAAGCGTCTGTCCGTTTTTCAGATTGGAGGCGGTTAATGAAGCCAATCAACATAATCAGATCGTCTTCGCTCAGCCTCCGCATCCCCTCCATGGCCCGGTGGAGGAGCTGCGGATTGACGGCTTCGGAATCAAAGAACTGCAAAGGAGTCATTTCAAAGTAGTCGCAGATCCGCAGGAATTGCGCCATGGAGGGCAGGGCCTTGCCAGAGGAAATGGCTTGGATGTAACCCTTGTTTTGGCCCAGGTCTGTACTCATTTGGTACTCGGAGACATTTTTCTTCAAGCGCAGCTCGGTAATGCGGTCCCGGATGTATTTTGCGTCCATACTGCTCACCTCTGCTTATAGCATAACAGAGTTAGGTTGTGGACATTCCGCAACATATATGCTAATATCTTAAATATAATCCAGAAAATGACGTATTAAATAAACTGTTCACATTTTATATCTACAACAGGAGGTTAATTATCATATGGAACTGCATACCTGTGCCGTCACCGGCCATAGGCCGACTCGGTTCAAATGGAAGTACAACGAGAACAACAATGGCTGCAAGCGTCTGAAGAAACGGATGCACGATCAATTTATCGTGCTCTATGAGAAAGGAGTCCGCCGCTTTCTGGTAGGTGGGGGCCTTGGCGTAGATCAATGGGCCGGAGAAATCATACTCCGGCTGAAGGAGCAGCCGGAGTATAGTGATATTGAATTGGTAGTTGTGCTGCCCTTTCCTGGACATGATGAACAATGGGACACCCGGAGCCGGGAGCGGCTGGCGTTTCTGATCCGACACAGTGCGGAGTGTATCATCGTAGGAAAGGGTGCCGGGCGTGAAAATTATGTTCAGAGGAACTGCTACATGGCAGACCATGCGGACTGTCTGCTGGCGGTATATGACGGGGAGCGGAATCCGCGATCAGGGACCATGCAAACGGTAAACTATGCAAGTTCAAAAATGCCTATCGTCCTGATCCATCCTGATACAGCTGCTGTATCTTTTTCTGGACAAATGATGGGTGTTCGATAAAATGGAAACAGTATGCTAACGATTCATAGTCTCTTGCCTTTTACCGACGATAAAATATAATAAAACAAATATGGTATATGGCTCTGCTTGCCTATATAGAGCTTGTAACGATACTGGGCAGCCGGTTTTTATATCCCGCTCAATTTAGCACCGGCGTTATAAAACTGGTGATTGCCATGTTCACAAAATTCGGGACTTTGTCTTTTGTATCCTTCCTTCCCCTGCTCTGGGTAACGGTACTGCAAAGAAAGCTGTTCTATCCCTCTGCTTTGGCGGCACTCGGTTTTTCCGCTATACTGCTTGGGAGATTTAATATCTCCACGGAAATGCTTCCGCTCGCCAGCCTCATGCCCTGGACGGCCGTGTCTCTGGTGTCGGTTTATCAGGTGGAGGGGCCCTATACTGCAATTGGGATGGTTTCCATTGCGCTGACTGGCATTTTCGGCGTTCAATCAGCGTTGCGGGCCATTGATAAACAGGACCTGTAGAATATGGAACAGCGCTTTTGCCGGAGGGAAAAAGAAAGCCCACAGGAATCAAAAAATTCCGTGGGCTTTCGTAACGCGGGAGACCTGTACATTCCGCTAAAATAGCGCAGGCTTAAGAATCCTCTGCCATCAGGAGCCTGTCTCCTCATACAGCTCCGGCCGGGAGAGATAGTGGTCGATGAGCGCCGCCGCGCCGCCCAAGGCGTCCAAGTCCGTTAGGGACCGGGTGTTGTAGGCAATTTCCATGGGCTGGCTCAGGGACAGATAGCGGAACGAGGAGAGCTGCTGGCGTATCCTCTGGTCAAAAAATTCGTCCGCCACGGCGTAGTCCCCCACGAAGACCACCTTCTCCGGGCTGAACACCAGGGACACGTTCCGCAAAAGCGCCGCGAACCGGTCCGCCATATAGGCCACGTATTTCCGGGCGTAGGCATCCTCCTGCCGGGAGGAGGCGAAGAGGTGCCGCAGCTCCACCGCCTCCGCCGGAAGGCGGGACAGGGGAGAGCCCTCCGGCGGAGGGTCCCCGGCGATCATCTTCCGCACCCGGGCAACGGACACCAGCCGCTCCGCGCAGCCCCGGCTGCCGCAGCTGCAAAGCTCCGGGTCGTTCTGGTCCAGGATCATATGGCCGATCTCGCCCACCAGGGAGTTCCGCCCGTTCAGAATGCGCCCGTCCTGGATCAGCGCCCCGGAGAGTCCCCAGGAGGTGAACAGGACCAGGATGGACCGGTTTAGGTCCTCCTGCTCGTTGAGTATGGCCCGGCTGATGGATTTTCCGGCGTTCTCCTCGGAGAGCGCCGGGCCGGGACCGAAGATGCCCCGGAGATAATCGCCAATTGGAACGTTCGCCCCCCAGTTGGGCGTGTGGACGCTGTATTTCAGCGTCAGATGGTCATAGTCCACGATGCCGGAGGAGGACAGGCTGACGCCATACAGCTCCTCCCGGTCGACCCCGGCCCGGGCCAGCAGCGCCAGGGCGCTGTTCTCGATGATGCGGAACGCCTCCTCGGGCGCGTCCGGGATGATCCAGGCCAGATGGGAGCTGTCTACCTTGTTCATGCGCATGTCGAACAGCGTCAGGCCCAGGTCCTCCGGCCACATGCGGATAGTCAGCAGGTACTTCCCGCAGGAAAAGCGGAAGTACTCCGGCTTCTTCCCCCCCAGCTCCGTGGAATCCCCTTTGCCGGAGCTGGCCAGAATCCCCTTTCCGCAAAAAAACTGGATGGCCTTCATCACCGTCAGTTTGCTGATGCCAGTGCGGGCCACCACGTCCGCCACCGAGTGGGGCCGGTTGTCCCGGAAGCAGGAGAGCACCATTTTCCGGTTTTGTATCTTTAAATTCGAGGGCAGCGCGGGGACAGGTTCGCCTCCGCGCTCCTTCGTTCTCTGGGCAGCCGCCTTCTCCATAGTTGCCCCTCCTTGTTGACTTGGTTCGATTATAACACAGCCTAATTTCAATTTCAACACGGGGATAGATAGGTTATATTATTGCCAAACCAAAGAGCCCTCCAGTGGCGGAGCTAGGAAAAACTATCATCTCCTACAAAATAACGGTCATCTCTAGGGCGTTCTGTACAAAATTTGGCGGATTGCCATGGTTTCTGTTGACATTTTTCTGAGCGTCTATTACACTAGGAGCAAGGTCGGGCGGTAAATTTTATTAACCTAAGTTAGTAAATTTAATCGCCTAACATACCAAAATTTTTGATTGGAGGAAAAGGTACATGAAAAAGAAAGTCTTTGCGCTCCTTCTGGCAGCCGTGATGCTGCTCTCCCTGGCCGCCTGCGGCGGCGGCTCCGGTTCCGGCTCTGGTGACGGCGGCTCTGGCGGGAGCTCCGCCAGCGGCAAGACCGTGCTGAATCTCTGGGCTTTCACCGACGAGGTGCCCAAGATGGTCGACAAGTTCCTGGCCAGCCGTCCGGACTTTGCCGAAAAGTATGAGGTCAAGACCACCGTCATCGCCACCACCGACGGCGCCTACCAGCCCGCCCTGGACCAGGCCCTGGCCGGCGGCGGCTCCGACGCCCCGGATATGTACTGCGCCGAGGCCGCGTTCGTCATGAAGTACACCCAGGGCGACGCCGCCCACTATGCCGCCCCCTATGAGGACCTGGGCATTGACGTGGCCGGGGATATCCAGGCCGCCGACATCGCCCAGTACTCCGTGGACATCGGCACCCGGCCCGACGACGGCAAGGTGGTGGGCCTGGGCTATCAGGCCACCGGCGGCGCGTTCATCTACCGCCGCTCCATTGCCAAGGAGGTCTTCGGCACCGACGACCCCGACGCCATCGGGGCGGCTATCGGCGCGGGCTCCAATGGCTGGGATAAATTCTACGAGGCCGCCGAGACCCTCAAGGGCAAGGGCTACGGCATCATCTCCGGCGACGGCGACCTGTGGCACGCCGTGGAAAACAGCTCCGAGCAGGGCTGGATTGTGGACGGCAAGCTGAACATCGACCCCAAGCGGGAGGCGTTCCTGGACCTGTCCAAGGAGCTCAAGGACAACAACTACCACAATGACACCCAGGACTGGCAGGACGCCTGGTTCGCCGACATGAAGGGCGAAGGGGACAAGGGCATCTTCGGCTTCTTCGGCCCCGCCTGGCTCATCAACTACACCATCGCCCCCAACTGCGGCGGCTCCGCCGTGGGCGAGGGTACATACGGCGACTGGGCGGTCTGCGCGCCTCCCGTGGGCTTCTTCTGGGGCGGCACCTGGCTGATGGCCAGCAACAGCTCCGCCAACAAAGAGGCCGTGGGCGAGATCATCCGCTGGATCACCCTGGACTGCTCCGAGACCGGCCTCCAGTACATGTGGGCCAACGGAACGCTGAACGGCGAGGGCGGCACCAAGGACTGCGTGGCCTCCGGCACGGTCATGGAAATGAGCGACGGCTCCCTGGACTTCCTGGGCGGCCAGAACATGTTCGACGCCTTTGTCCCCGCCAACCAGTACGCCAACGGAAAATGCCTGACCCAGTACGATGAAACCATCAACACCAAGTGGCGGGATCAGGTCCGGCAGTATACCTCCGGCACCAAGACCCGGGATCAGGCCATCAAGGACTTCAAGCAGGACGTGGCCGACAACCTGGACGTGACGGTGGATCTGGGCTGAGCCGATTCCTGGGCCAGTGGCCCAGACCATCTCGGAGCGGGCTCCGAGATGATGAGAGACTGCTTCCAGGCGAAAGGGGCCCGGAACGGGCCCCTTTCGCTCCGTTCTTCCTCTCCGGCCATGCCCGGCCAATCTGATTTCAAGGAGCTGAGATTTCATGAAGCAGCGAAAAGGCTTCAGCTACGCGAGGTACGGCTATTTGTTCAGCCTGCCCTTCATTGTGGCCTTCTGCGTCTTCTCCCTGTATCCCACCATTTACACCGCCCTCCTGGGCTTCACGGACTGCAAGGGCCTGGGAAACACGACCTGGCACTTCCTGACGGACGAGCCGTTCAAGAACTTTGTCAGCGTCCTTCAAAACCCCTCTTTTATTAAATCCCTGGGCAACACCGTGAAGCTCTGGATCATGAACTTTATCCCCCAGATTACCTTGGCCCTGCTGCTGACGGCCTGGTTCACCAGCCACCGCCACAAGCTGGCCGGTCAGGGCTTCTTCAAGGTCGTTTTCTATATGCCCAACATCATCACGGCGGCCTCCGTGGCCATTTTGTTCAACGCCCTCTTCGGCTATCCCACCGGCCCGGTGAACGATCTGCTTATGACCACGGGCGTGCTGAGCACTCCCTTCAATTTCTCCATCAACGCGACGGCGGCCCAGCTCATCGTGGCCTTTATCCAGTTCTGGATGTGGTACGGCTACACGATGATCATCCTGATTTCCGGCGTCCTGGGCATCAGCCCTGAGATTTACGAGGCGGCGGAGATCGACGGGGCCAACGACGTGCAGCTGTTCTTCCAGATCACCATTCCCAACCTGAAAACCATCCTGCTCTACACCCTGATCACCAGCATGATCGGCGGACTGAACATGTACGACATTCCCAAGCTGTTCCTGCTGGGCGGGCCGGACAACGCGACCCTGACCACCAGCGTGTTTATTTACAACCAGGCGTTCAGCGGGAGCTATCTCTACAACCGGGCCGCCGCGGCCAGCATGATTATGTTCCTCATCATCGCGGTGTTTTCCGGCGTGATCTTCCTGCTGATGCGGGACAAGGACGAGGGGAGGTAACCGGACATGAAACACGCGAAACACTCCAA
Source organism: uncultured Oscillibacter sp. (assembly GCA_947244595.1). Classification (GTDB taxonomy): domain Bacteria; phylum Bacillota; class Clostridia; order Oscillospirales; family Oscillospiraceae; genus Oscillibacter. The sequence goes on from CAMXKT010000054.1 coordinate 6,080, forward strand.
CGGCACGGCCTTTAAAATTGTGGCCTATACCGTGTGCGGCCTGCTGACCATCCTCAGCCTGATGCCCTTTGTCATCATGCTCGTCAACTCCACCCGCAGCACCTATGAGATTCAGCAGCACGCCATCTCCCTGGTGCCCTCCACCTACCTGATGAGCAACCTGAGCGTGCTGCTGGGCAAGACCTTCAATCCCATCCGGGGCTTCATGAACTCCATGATCATTTCCGTGGGCTCCACGGCCTGCACGGTGTATTTCTCCGCCCTCACCGCCTATGCCCTGGTGGCCTACCAGTGGAAGGGGCGCAAGACCTTTTTCACCGTCATCATGTGCGTGATGATGATCCCCGCCCAGGTCACCAGCATCGGCTTCTACCAGTTCATGTACCAGATCCACATGACCAACAACTTCCTGGCGCTGATCCTCCCCTCCATTGCCGCTCCGGCCACGGTGTTCTTCATGCGGCAGTTCATGCTGTCCTCTTTGCCTCTGGAGCTGCTGGACTCGGCCCGGATCGACGGCTCCGGGGAATTCAACACCTTCAACCGCATCGCGCTGCCCATCATGAAGCCGGCCATGGCCACCCAGGCCATCTTCTGCTTCGTCTCCAGCTGGAACAGCCTCTTCCTGCCCACCATCCTGCTGACGGACAACAGTAAATACACCATGCCGATCATGGTGGGCCTCCTTCGGGGCGATATTTATAAGACGGAGCACGGCGCGATCTATTTGGGCCTGACCCTGACAATCCTGCCCCTGTTCATCGTGTACTTCGCCCTGTCCAAGTACATCATCGCCGGCGTGGCCCTGGGCGGCGTGAAGGGCTGAGCCTATGGCGGACACGCGTAAGGCCGGGCCGGAGGAGGGAAGCCCCCTCCGGGCCTCCCTGGGACAGGTCCTCCGCACCCTGGGGGACCTGATTGTCCTCAACTGGCTCTGCGTCCTCTGCGCCCTGCCGGTGGTTACCGCCGGGCCCGCCCTGTGCGCGCTGTACTATGTCACCTTGAAGCTGGCCCGGGGGGAGGAGGTCCCCGCCCTGCGGGGCTTCCTGGACGCCTTCCGGGCCAACTTCAAGCGGGGCGCGGCCCTGGGCCTGCTGGTGCTGGCCCTGGGGGCTGTGGCGGCGGGGGACGCCCTCTTCGCCCTCCGGCAGGAGGGGGCCCTCCGGGTCCTCTTCCTGACCGTCGCCACCATCGTGGCGGTGATTGCCCTGACCCTGCTGTGCTATGTGTTCCCCCTCCAGGCTATGTTTCAAAACACCTGGAAGGGCCAGGTAAAAAACGCCTTTGCCCTGGCCTTCTGCTCCCCGGGGCGGACGCTGCTGCTGTGGCTGACCGCCCTTTTGCCCGTCGCCGTCCCGCTGTTCCTGCCCCCGGTGGTCACGCGGATGCTGGGCTTTGTGTACTTCATCGGGGGGATTTCCGGCCCGGCGTGGCTGGCCTCCCGGGTGCTGTGGAGGATCTTCCGCCGGGTGCTCCCGGCGGAGGACGGAGCACCAAACTGAACCCAAAGGAGATTGCTTATGGATCGAGAAACCGCGCGGCGGCGGGCCAAGGCTCTGGTGGCGCAGATGAGCCTGGAGGAAAAGGCCGGCCAGCTGAGCTACATCGCGCCCCCCATTCCCCACCTGGGCGTCCCCGCCTACAACTGGTGGAACGAGGCCCTTCACGGCGTGGCCCGGGCGGGCACCGCCACCAGCTTCCCCCAGGCCATCGGCCTGGCGGCCATGTTCGACGAGGAGCTGCTGGAAAAGCTGGGGGACGCGGCGGCCACCGAGGGCCGAGCCAAGTACAACGCCCTCTCCGCCCAGGACGACCGGGACATCTACAAGGGCCTAACCTTCTGGTCCCCCAACGTCAACATTTTCCGGGACCCCCGCTGGGGCCGGGGGCACGAGACTTACGGCGAGGACCCCTTCCTCACCGCCCAACTGGGCAAAGCCTACGTCCGGGGTCTCCAGGGCAGCGGCGAGACCATGAAGGCCGCCGCCTGCGCCAAGCACTTCGCCGTACACAGCGGGCCGGAGAGCCTGCGGCACAAGTTCAACGCCGTGGCCTCTCCCAAGGACATGGAGGAGACCTATCTCCCCGCCTTCGAGGCCTGCGTGAAGGACGCGGGGGTGGAGGCCGTCATGGGGGCCTACAACCGTACCAACGGCGAGCCCTGCTGCGGCAGCGAGACGCTGCTGAAAGACATCCTCCGGGGCCGCTGGGGCTTCCAGGGCCATGTGGTCTCCGACTGCTGGGCCATCCGGGATTTCCACACCGGGCACATGGTCACGGAGAACACCGCCCAGTCCGTGGCCCTGGCGCTGAAAAACGGCTGTGACCTGAACTGCGGCGACTGCTACCGCTGCTTGCTCCTGGCCCTGCGGGAAGGGCTGATCTCCGAGGAGGATATTACAATTGCCGCCGAGCGGCTCTTTACCACCCGGTATCTCCTGGGCGTCCTGGGGGAGGGGAGCGAGTACGACTCCATCCCCTATGAGGCGGTGGAGTGCCCGGAGCATTTGGCCCTGGCCCACAAGGCCGCTTTGGAGTCCTGCGTGCTGCTGAAAAACAGCGGGCTTTTGCCCCTGAACCCGGAGACCGTGGGCACCGTCGGGGTCATCGGCCCCAACGCCAACAGCCGGGCGGCTCTGGTGGGGAACTACCACGGCACCGCCTCCCGCTATGTCACCGTCTTGGAGGGCATCCAGGACGCCATGGGGGGCCATGGCCGGGTGCTGTACGCGGAAGGCTGCCACCTCTGGCGGGACCGGGTGGAGCCCCTGGCCCAGGCCAGCGACCGCATGGCGGAGGCCATGGCGGTGGTGAAGCACAGCGACGTGGTGGTCCTGGTCCTGGGCCTGGACGAGACTCTGGAGGGCGAACAGCCCGACGAGGGCAACGCCGCCGGTTCCGGTGACAAGGAGGATCTTCTCCTGCCCTCGCCCCAGCGGATGCTGCTGCGGCATGTGCTGGCGGCGGGGAAGCCCACGCTGGTGGTCCTTTTGGCGGGAAGCGCCATCGACCTCAGCGAGGCCGAGACCCAAGCGGACGCCATTCTCCTGGGCTGGTATCCCGGCGCCGGGGGAGGCCGGGCCGTGGCGGATCTGATTTTCGGCAGGGAGTCCCCTTCCGGCAAGCTGCCTGTGACGTTCTACCGGAATGAGGCCCTGGCAGAGCTGCCCGGCTTTACCGACTACGCCATGACCAACCGGACCTATCGCTACTACCGGGGAGAGCCCCTCTATCCTTTTGGCTACGGCCTGACCTACGGCGACGCGGCGGTCACCGCCGTCGCCGCCGATGAGACCTCCGCCCGTGTGACGGTGGAGAACCGGGGCGGGCGGGCCACCCAGGAGGTGGTGCAGCTCTACCTGAAGGACGAGGCGTCCCCCGACGCGCCGTCCAATCCCATCCTCTGCGGCTTCCGGCGCGTGGAGCTGGGAGCGGGGGAGACGAAGACGGTGGATATCCCCATCGACCCCAAAGCCTTTACCGTGGTCAACGCCGTCGGGGAGCGGATTCCCGGCAGCGGAACCTGGACCCTGTACGCGGGACTGGGCCAGCCGGACGCCCGCACCGCCCGGCTGACCGGCAAGACCGCCGCCAGCGTCTCCATCCGGCGGACATAAGGAGGAACGACATGCTGTATATAGGAATCGACCTGGGCACCTCCGCCGTCAAGTTGCTGCTGGTGGACGAGGAGGGACAAATCCAAAACATCGTCTCCCGGAATTATCCGATCTTCTTTCCCCGGCCCGGCTGGTCCGAGCAGAACCCGGAGGATTGGCTGGAGGAGACCATAACGGGCATCCGGCAGCTGACGGCGGACTGTGACAAGAGTCAGATCGCCGGCATCGGCTGCGGCGGGCAGATGCACGGCCTGGTAGCCCTGGACGGGGAGGACCGGGTTCTCCGCCCGGCCATTCTCTGGAACGACGGGCGCACCGCCCAGGAGGTGGACTACCTCAACAAGATCGTGGGCCGGGAAAAAATCAGCCGGTACACCGCCAACATCGCCTTCGCGGGCTTCACCGCCCCCAAGCTCCTCTGGATGCGGAAAAACGAGCGGTCGCTGTTTGTCAGGATTGACAAGGTGATGCTGCCCAAAGACTATATCAACTATATGCTCACCGGCGTCCACTGCACCGACGTCTCGGACGCCTCGGGAATGCTCCTCTTCGACGTGGAGCGCAAGCGCTGGAGCCCGGAGATGCTGGAGCTCTGCGGCCTGCGGGAGTCCCAGATGGCAAAGGTGTTCGAGAGCTACGAGGCCGTGGGCACCCTCAAGCCGGACATGGCAAGGGCCCTGGGCCTGGCGGAAACGACGGTGGTCTGCGCCGGGGCGGGGGACAACGCCGCCGCCGCCGTGGGCACGGGCACCGTAGGGGACGGGGGCTGCAACATCAGCCTGGGCACCTCCGGGACCATCTTCATCTCCAGCAAAACCTTCGGCGTGGACCCCAACAACGCCCTCCACTCCTTCGCCCACGCCGACGGCGGATACCACCTCATGGGCTGCATGCTCTCCGCCGCCAGCTGCAACAAGTGGTGGATGGAGGATATCCTGAAAACCCAGGATTACGCCGGGGAACAGGAGGCGATCACTCCCGAAAAGCTGGGGCGGAACCGCGTGTTTTTCCTCCCCTATCTCATGGGGGAGCGGAGCCCCATCAACGACACCGACGCCCGGGGCTGCTTTATGGGCATGACCATGGACACCACCCGCGCGGACCTGCTCCAGGCGGTGCTGGAAGGCGTGGCTTTCGCCATCCGGGACAGCTTTGAGGTGGCGAAAAGCCTGGGCGTCGCTATTCCGCGCTCCATGCTCTGCGGCGGGGGCAGCAAGTCCGGCCTCTGGCGGACCATCATGGCTAATATCCTGGGCATTCCCCTGGATATCCCGGCTACCGAGCAGGGGCCCGGCTACGGCGGGGCCATGCTGGCCATGGTGGCGGCGGGGCGCTTCCCCTCCGTCCAGGCGGCGGCGGACGCCCTGGTGCGCGTGGCCGGCACCGTGGAGCCGGAGGCGGAGCTGACCGCCCGCTATGAGGAGCGCTACCGGCGGTTCCAGAAGATCTACCCCGCCTGCAAGGCGCTGTTCCCCCAGCTTCTTTAAAGGAGGAACTCCCATGAAAATCGAATCTGTTTACGAGCCTTCCTTCCGGGCCTACGGCCAGGTGCTCACCGGCTATGACACGGCGGAGCTGCTCCGGGCCATGGAGGCCATTCCCCTGCCGGAGGAGGGCACGGCCTATGAGCCGTCCATCGCCGCCCTGGAGGGCTGCGGTATCTTCCGGTGGCTCCAGGACCACGCCTACGGCGGTATGCCGGTGCAGATCGGCATGTGCTGGGGGCGGAACACCAGGCTCAACTGCCTGGAGTACCACCGGGACAGCGAGGTCAATATTGGCGCGTCCGACTTTATCCTCCTTCTGGCGAAGCAGGAGGAGATTGTGGACGACCGCCTGGATACTGCCCATGTCCGGGCCTTCCGGGTCCCCGCCGGGGCGGTGGTGGAGGTCTACGCCACCACCCTGCATTACGCACCCTGTCATGTGGACAGGGCGAAGGGCTTCCGGGTGGCGGTGGCGCTGCCCAGGGGCACCAACCAGGAAAAACCCGCCGTCACGCCGCTGAATATGGAGGACGACCGGCTGTGGGCGAAAAACAAGTGGCTGCTGGCGCACCCGGACTCCGGCGAGGCGGGGCAGGGGGCCTGGGTGGGCCTGATTGGCGAGAACATTGATATCCAAAACGATCTTTGACAAGGAGGAAGACCCTATGCAACTGACCAATATCCCCCAGGTGAAGCTGGGCGTCATCGCCGTCTCCCGGGACTGCTTCCCCGTCGCCCTGAGCGAGGAGCGCCGGGCCGCCGTCAAGGCCGCCTATTCCGGTGAGCTGTACGAGTGTCCCGTCACCGTGGAGAACGAACTGGGAATGCTGAAAGCCGTGGAGGACGTGACCGCCCAGGGCTGCAACGCCCTGGTGGTGTTCCTGGGCAATTTCGGCCCCGAGACGCCGGAGACCCTGATCGCCAAAAACTTCGACGGCCCCTGCATGTACGTGGCCGCCGCCGAGGGAGACGGGGACCTCATCAACGGCCGGGGCGACGCCTACT
>CAMXKT010000055.1 GCA_947244595.1 uncultured Oscillibacter sp.
TCCACATGGCCCATGCGCTCCCGGAGCCGTTTTTTGTCCAGGGTCCGCACCTGCTCCAGCAGGACGACGGAATCCCGGCTCAGGCCGCAGCTCTGGTCCACGGGAAGGTCGATATGTGTGGGCAGCCGGGTCTTCCCGGTCTGGGAAGTAATGGCCGCCGCGATCACGGTGGGACTGTAGCGGTTGCCGGTGTCGTTCTGGATGATCAGAACGGGCCGGACGCCGCCCTGCTCGCTGCCCACCACCGGGGAGAGATCGGCATAGTAAATATCGCCGCGCTTGACACTCGTATCCACAAAGTTCACACTCCGCCGAAAGAAGTACCCGCCATCGGGGAGGAAGTTTCTTCCCCCTCGGTGAGGCCACTTTCATTCTCCCACGCAGTTTCGGAATTTATACGCCTCTTCCAGCAAACTTGCGTCCGTGCCGCGGGAGGGGCAAATTCCGGCGTCCTCGCCCCACGTCATCCTATGCGGGGGCGGGGGGAGGCGTGTCAAGCGCCGCCTTCGGCTATTGTATCACAAAAGGAGAAGCTCGTAAAGTCCGCCGTCAAAATGATTTCCCCGTCTACGGCGATCTCTCCCCGGACGGGGGTCCCGTCCGTGAGGTTCAGCCAGACGGTGGAGAGAATCTTTCCGTCCTTCACGCCCGTCTGGTCCACGGTGAGGCGGAGGCAGGGCACGCCGTTCCACGCCTCCTCGTTCTCCTCCAGCAGCCAGCCGTCCCGCAGGGCGCTCATCAGCCGGGGCAGACAGGCGGCGGGGCTGATTTCCTCGTCGCTGAGGGTCCCGGCGTTGAGGCTGGCGTCCTGGTACTCCAGCCGCCAGTCCACGTCGTTCAGCACCGCCTTCACTCCGGCGATGAGCTCCGGGGAGAGAATCTCCACGGTGCTCTCCCCGCCGGGGACGTACTCGCAGCGGAGCTCCGCCTCCCAGGCCAGGCCCTCCTGATCGCAGGAGACCAGGGCCTCCATGGCGCAGCCCGTCATGTCGTGATAGCGGTCCCGCAGGTCCGCCGCCTGGGTCTCCCCGCCGTCTCCGCCTCCGCCGCCGCAGGCGGACAGCAGCAGGAGCAGGGTCATCATTGGTACGCACTTCCAAAGGCGCACCGGAAAACCTCCTCTATGTTCGATTTCCTTGAAGCTCCAAAAACACCTTGGGGAACGCGGCGATCACGTCCTCCGGCGTGACGCAGTATTCCGTCAGCGCCTCCGCCGCCAGATCTCCGGCCCGGCCATGGATCCACGCGGCTCCCGCCGCCGCCAGTACCGGACCGGCCCCCTGGGCCAGCAGGGAGGCGATGAGCCCCGTCAGCACGTCGCCGCTGCCGCCCTTGGCAAGGCCGGAGTTTCCGGTGGTGTTCACCAGGACGTTTCCCTCCGGCCCGGCGGTGACGGTGCGGTGGCCCTTCAGGACCAGGATGCAGCCGTGCTCCCGGGCGAAGGTTCGGGCCGCGCCCACCCGGTCTCCCCGGGACAGGTCCCCGCCGATCCGGGCGAACTCCCCGTCGTGAGGGGTCAGAATGGTAACCCGGCCCCGGCGCTGGTCCAAACTATCTATATGTCCCTCCAGCGCGTTTATGCCGTCCGCGTCCAGGACCACGGGCTTTTCTGTCTGCCGAAGAACCTCCAACACCAGCTCCCTCGTGGACTCCCGCCGCCCGAGACCCGGCCCCAGGGCCAGAATATCGCAGCCCTCCAGCCGCTCCAGCAGCTCCGGCAGGGCCCGGCGGCTCAAGCCGCCCCGGCGGTCCGCCAGGGGGAAGGGCATGGCGGAGACGCAGCGTACCGTTTCAATTTCCCAGATGCTCTCCGGCACCCCCAGGTATACCAGACCGCAGCCGGATTTGACCGCCGCCGAGGCGGTGAGATAGGGCGCGCCGGTGTAGCCCACGGATCCGCCCACGACGAGGACTTTGCCGAAGTCCCCCTTGTGGCCGTCCGGCTTCCGAGGCGGGAGGGCCGCCCGGGCAAAGCCGGCCTCCGCCGTTTGAACAGGACAGACGGTTTCCCGGACCAGGGCGGCGGGGATACCGATGTCGTGAACGGTGACCTGGCCGGAGAAGAGGGCCCCGTCTCCCGCGAACTGGCCCACCTTGGGCAGGGAGAATGTGACGGTCCGGTCCGCTTTCACGGCCCGGCCCAGAATCCGCCCGGTGTCCGCCTCCACGCCGCTGGCGATGTCAGCGGCAATCACGGTTCCCCCTTTGCAGGAATTGATGAGGTCCACGGCAGCGGCGTATTTGGACTCCGGGGCGATGTCCCGGCTGAGCCCCACGCCGAACACCGCGTCGATGATCACTTGACTGCCCCGGGCCCAGGCGGCCTGGGCCTTGTCCTCCGGGTCGAAGTTCTCCAGCTCCACGCCGCACTCGCTGAGGCGGCCCGTCTCCTCCATGGCGTCGGGGGTGAGGCGGGCATAGTTCCCCACCAGGAAGACCCGGACCTTGAGTCCCATCAGAAAGAGGAGCCGGGCCGCGCCGACACCGTCCCCGCCGTTGTTCCCCGCGCCGCAGAACACCGCCGCCCGGCACTTTTGCGGCTTGTCCGGCAGGGCCTCCAGGGCCGCCTGGGCCACCGCCGCCGCCGCCCGCTCCATCAGGTCGATGGAGGGGATGTTCCGCTCCTCAATGGCTCTCCTGTCCAGTTCCCGCATCTGCGCCGCCGTCGCCAGCTTCATGGATCCATACCTCCCGTGTGTCGATTTTTGATGGTCCCATTATAGCGGGTTTCCGGCGGGAACGCAATCGGGGGTCTTTCATTTGCCCGGAAAACCTGGTAAAATAGGGGACGCAACCCAAAGTTTACATGGATTTCCGCAAACGCAACACAAAATCCCTGGCCTTGCGTCCGCCGTTCCGGCAGAATAAGGGCATCAAATTCAAGGAGGTTCCCCATGTCATTTTCCGAAAACCTACAGTTCCTCCGGGCCCAGGCCGGGGTCACCCAGGAGCAGTTTGCCGAGCAGATGGATGTATCCCGCCAGTCCGTCAGCAAGTGGGAGGGCGGGCAGAGCTTTCCCGAGATGGACACCCTGCTGCGTATCTGCGATCTGTACGACGTGAACCTGGACACCCTCCTCCGGGGCAGCGTGGAGGAGAGCCGCACCGCCGATACAGCGAAGTACGACACCTTTATGACCCGCTTTGCCTGGCGGGTCTCCCTGGCCACCGCCGCCATCATCGCCGCCGTGGGTCTGTGCGGCCTGATGGAAACCCTGGGCGCGCCGGAGGCGCTGGCGGGGGCGGCGCTTCTGCTGGTCATCACGGTATGTGTGGTGGTCTTCGTGGTCTCCGGCATTGAGTACGCTGACTTCCGCAAAAAGAATCCTCTCATCACTGATTTTTACACAGAGGAACAGAAGGAATCTTTCCAGCGGAAATTTGTCTGGTACATTGCTGGGGGCGTGGGCGCGATCCTGTTTGCCGCGGCGCTGCTGGCGCTGTTTTTCTCCGCCTTCCCGGAGAGGGAGCCCTATGAGTCCTATGCCATGGTCTTTTTCCTGATGATTGTCGCCGGGGCGGTGTGGTCCTTTATCTACGGCGGCATTCAGCACGACAAATACAATGTGGCAAAATACAACCGGGAAAACAACCCCTCTCCCAAGAGCAAACGGAAACAGGCGCTGGCCGGTACCGTCTGCGCCGTCATCATGCTGCTGGCCACGGCCGTTTACGTGGGGCTGGGCCTGGCGCTGTACATGTGGAAGACGGCCTGGTGGGTCTTCGCCGTAGGAGGCATCCTCTGCGGCGTGGCCGCCGTGGTCCTGGGGCCTAAGGAGGAGTAAAAAACGTCCCCGCCGGAAGCGCTGGCACTGGCGGGGACGTTTGCTTTTTGTCAGGACTTCACCGGGACCCCGGCGGCGTTCAGGCTGCGGCGCAGGCGGGGCAGGTCCCCGTCAAAAATGGCGCCATCCATCCCCACGAACCAAGCCCCTTCAATGTTGATGTTCAAATCGTCGATGAAGAAGCACTCCTCCGCCCGGAGGCCGTACTCCCGGAGCAGAGTCTCGTAGATCTCCGGCTGGGGCTTTAAAAGCTTCCAGTCGGCGGAGACGACCTTGCCGTCGAAATGCTCGCTGCCCGGGATGCGGTCAAAAAATTGGGGCAGGTCCGCCTTGGCGTTGGACAGCAGATAGATGCCGTATCCCAGCTCTTTCAGCTCCCGGATCAGGTCCGCCATGCCCTCCACAGGCAGCAGCCAGCGCCGCCACCAGTTTAACGTCAGCTCTCGGGCGGGGCCGTGGAGGCGTTCCGGCAGGCGGCGGCAGACGATATTTAGCCCGTCCTCCATGGACAGGGTTCCCCGGTCCATCTGGATCCACTCCGCGGAGCCGAAGAGTTCCCGCAGGAGGAGGGGCCGGTCCTCCTCCGGGACCCCCAGGCCCTCTATAAACAGGTCGGGCCGCCAGTGGATCAGTACGTTTCCCATGTCAAAGATGATGTTTCGGATCACGTTTCCTCCTGTTCTCCGGCCCCGCAGGCCAGCACCACGACTTGATAGGCGTCCAGCCGCAGCCGCCCCTCTCGGAATTCCAAGCCGTCATAGTTGTTCAGCAGAACCTGGAACGGCTCGTCAAAGGGGACGGAGGCCCGGCCCCGGCCGTAATGGCAGAGCACCAGGATCCGCTTCCCGGATTCCTCCCCGGTCCGCCAGTAGGCGAAGAGCTCCGGCTCCTCCCGGAAGGCGGGACGGAAACCGCCCCGGACCAGAACCTCCTTCCACTCCGGGTCCTTCCGCAGGGCCAGAAGCCGCTTGTACCACGCCCGGACAGAGCGTTCCGAGGCTCCGTCGGCCTCCACGTTCAGTGTCCGGTAATTGGGGTTCACCGGGAACCAGGGCGTACCGGTGGTGAAGCCGGCGTGCTGGCCGCCGGTCCACTGCATGGGGGTCCGGGCGTTGTCCCGGCTGTGGCGGCGGCAGACGGCCATGGCCTCCTCCTCCGTCAGCCCGGCGGCCCGGGCGGCCCGGTACTGATCGTGGGTGTTCAGATCCTCGAAGTCCTCCACTGTGCGGAACGCCCCGTTCCGCATGCCGATTTCCTGTCCCTGGTAGAGGAAGGGAATGCCCCGCAGCAGCACGGACAGGGCCGCCAGGGCGGTGATCCCCTCATAGCCGTCGTCCCCCTCCGGCAGGAAGATGCCGGGGGCCCGGGGCCGGTCGTGGTTCTCCAGGACGTTGGCCAGGAAGACGGAGTCCCCGGCGTTCTCCTGGGCCCCAAAAATCGCGTCCCTCCAGGCCTTAAAATCAAAGAGCTTGTGCTGATACCAGAAGGCCCCTCGGTGGTCGGCCAGGAAGTGGGCGAAGTCGAAGAGGGTGGAGAAATAGCCCTCCGGCCCGCCGAACTCAACCACCCGCTCCGGGGTGATGCTGTACACCTCGCCCACGGTAAAGGCGTCGTGGGGGAGGAAGCACTCCCGTTTCAGCTGGCCCAGAAACGCGCCGATCTCCGTGGTCTGGGGCAGCATCTTCGCCACGGCGCAGGTGCCGTCGGGGCTGTCGGCGGGGCCGTCCTGGAAGCGGAGGTCCTTTTTCAGGTTGATGATGGCGTCCAGCCGGAAGCCGGAGACCCCCTTGTCCAGCCACCAGTTCACCATGTCGCAGATGTCCCGGCGGACCTCCGGGTTCTCCCAGTTCAGGTCCGGCTGCTCCCTGGCGAAGGTGTGGAAGTAGTAGAGGTCCGAGCCGGGGAGCTTGTCCCAGCAGCTGCCGCCGAACTCCGCCCGCCAGTTGTTGGGGGGCCCGCCGTCCTCCCGGCCGGGCTTTAAGTAGAAGTACCGCCCGTATTTCCCCTCCGGGTTCCGGATCGCCTCCTGGAACCAGGCGTGTTGGTCGGAGCAGTGGCTGACCACCAGGTCCATCACCAGGTGCATGTCCCGGCGCTTCAGCTCCCGGATGAGGGCGTCCAGGTCTTCCATGGTCCCGAAGCAGGGGTCTATGCCGTAGTAGTCGGAGATGTCGTAGCCCTGGTCCACCATGGGGGAGGGGTAGACCGGGGAGAGCCAGAGGATGTCCACCCCCAGGTCCTTCAAATAGTCCAGCTTGGAGAGGATGCCGGGCAGGTCCCCGATTCCGTCTCCGTTGCCGTCCAGAAAGCTCTTGGGGTAGATTTGATACGCGATCTTGTCCTGCCACCAGGGGCGGGAGGTCTTTACCATAGAAATGCACCGCCTGTCGGTAAACTGCGCCTGGAGGCCCGGCCTCCAGGCGCGCTTCATGGATCGTTCTTCACTTTTTCCCGCCGAAGAGGCCCTTGAGGAATCCGCCCTTTTCCCGGTCCTTTTTCTCCGGCGGCTTTTTTCCCTCCGGTCTGGAGCCCGCCCTTGGGGCTCCGCCGTTCTTTAAGCGCTCCAGCGCCTCGGCGGCGTGCTTGTAGTCCTGCCGGGCGGAGGCCTCGTAGAGCTCCCGGGCCCGCTCCGGGCTGGGAGCCACGCCCTTGCCGTGCTCATAGCACCAGCCCAGGAGATACTGTCCCCGGGCCTGCCCCAGCTCCGCCGCCTGGCGGTAGTAGTTCACGGCCTGATCCCAGCTCTGCTCCACGCCCTCGCCGGTCTCGTAGAGGTAGCCCAGGTTGCAGGCGCCTGTGGCGTCTCCAGCCTCGGCGGCTCTTCTGTACCACCGCGCCGCCTCGGCGGCGTCCTTTTTTGCCATGCCCTGGCCCGACTCGCAGAAGTACCCGTAGTTGCACATGGCCCGGGGATAGCCCGCCTCCGCAGACAGCTTGTAAAGCCGGGCGGCCTCCAGGGCGCTCTGTTCCACGCCCCGGCCCGTTTCGTACATGTAACCCAGGTTGCACTGACCCGCTGGGTCTCCCTGTTCCGCCGCCCGGCGGTAGAAGTCCACCGCCAGCTCCAAGCTCTGCTCCACGCCCTCGCCGAACTCGTAGCAGACCCCCAGGTTGCACAGGGCCCGGGTGTAGCCCGCGTTCGCCGCCAGCTGATACCATTTGGCGGCCTCGGCGTCGTCCTGGTCCAGGCCCTTGCCGTGCTTATAGCACAGCCCCAAGCAGAACATGCCTCGGGGGTCGCCCAGGTCGGCGGCCTTGCGGTACCAGTGGGCGGCCCGGGTCAGGTTTCGCTCCACGCCGTTTCCCGTCTCATAGCACCAGGCCAGATTACACATGGCCCGGGAGAAGCCCTGCTGGGCGGCGGCGCTGTACCACTTTACCGCCTCTTCCCAGCTCTGCTCCACGCCCCGGCCGGACTCGTACATGAAACCCAGGTTGCATTGGCCCGGGGCGTTGCCCATCTCGGCGGCCTTGCGGTAGAGCTCCACGGCCTTCTCGTCGCTCTGGGGCACGCCCTCTCCCCGCTCGTAGCACACGCCCAGATCGCAGGTGGCGGGGGCGGATCCGGCGTCGGCGGCCTTTTGGTACCATTTGACGGCGTCCTCCGCGCTCTGGAGAACGCCGATGCCGTAGTCATAGGCCCGGGCTACGCTGAACAGGCCCCTGGGGTCCCCCTGGTCCGCGGCCCGTTTGTACCAGACGAAGGATTCCTCCAGGTTTTTCTCCACACCCTGGCCGTGCTCATAGCACCAGGCCAGATTGCACATGCCCCGGGACAGCCCGCCTTCGGCGGCCCGCCTGTACCAGCTTACGGCGTTTTCCCAGCTCTGCTCCACGCCCTCGCCGCACTCGTAGAGAAAGCCCAGGCAGCACGCGCCGTCCTCGTCCCCTTGATCGGCGGCCTTGCGGTAGAGCTCCGCCGCCATGGCCTTGTCCGCGGGCACGCCACGGCCCCGCTCGTAGCACAGCCCCAGGCACAGATAGCCCCGGGGATACTCCTGATCCGCCGCCGCCCGGTAGAGCCGGACGGCCTCGGCGAAGTTTTGTTTCACGCCCTGGCCGTGCTCATAGCACCAGGCCAGGTTGCACATGGCCCGGGGGTAGCTTTTTTCCGCGGCCCGCTTGTACCAATCGGCGGCGGTCTCCCAGCTCTGTTCCACGCCCCGGCCGGACTCGTACATGAAGCCCAGGCAGCACATGCCCGGGGCGTTGCCCTGCTCGGCGGCGGCGGCGTACCATTTCACGGCTTGTTCCAGGTCCTGTTCCACGCCCTCGCCGAACTCCAGGCAGCGGCCCAGCTCCGTCTGAGCGCCGGGGTAGCCCAGCCAGGCGGCGGATTGATACCACTTGGCGGCCTCTTCCCCGTCCTCCTCTACGCCGCTGCCCCGGCGGTAGGCCTCGCCCAGCAGGAACTGTGCCCGGGGGAAGCCCTGCTCCGCTCCCTTTTGAAAGCACTTCAGAGCCTTGTCGTAGTCGATCTCCACGCCGATGCCGTATGTATAGCAGTAGCCCAGGTTGGTCAGGGCGGGCATGTACTCCTGTTCCGCCGCCTGGGCGTAGAGCATCACGGCCTGCTTGGGGTCCGCCGGGACGCCGATGCCCGCCTCCAGGCACCAGCCCAGGTTGGTCAGACCCAGGGGGTCGTTCAGCGCCGCCGCCCGCTGGTAGGCGGCCAAGGCGTCGGTCTCCCGCTTTTCGTCCACGGCCTGATTTCCAAGGTTCACCCAGTCGGAGGCAGTCATTTCCTCCTCGGCCAGGGCGGTGAAGAAGGTTCCGCCGCAGCGGGGACAGATATCCGGTTCCTCCTCGGCCACGAAGCCGCAGTCGGGGTTTTCACAGCGATAGAAATCCATGTTCGGTTCCTCCCTTATAGGTCCGCTCCGCCGTCGAAAATGGGGGAGCCGTTGTAAATATCGGTGAAGGTATGGGCCTGGCCCCGGTGCTTGAAGCCGGGGAAGGTGTCCAGCTGGACACCGTGGATGGCCCGGAAAATACTCTTTTCAATGTTGGGGTTGGTCTTTTTCAGCTCCCGCAGGAGCAGCTTGATCTCCTGGCGCTTGCTCTCCCCGATCCCGTCTCCGGAGGCGTCCCGGCTCTCCGTGAAACGGCAGGCGCACTGGAGGAAGCGAAGCTCGTTGTAATTCCGCCAGTTGACGATGGCGTCCTCGTGGACGCAGTACAGGGGGCGGATCAGCTCCATGCCGGGAAAGTTTTTACTGTGGAGCTTGGGGGGCATGGCCTGGAGCTGGGAGCCGTAGAACAGGCCCAGCAGCGTGGTCTCAATCACGTCGGAAAAGTGGTGGCCCAGGGCGATCTTGCCGCAGCCCAGCTCCCGCGCCTTGGCGTAGAGGCAGCCCCGGCGCATCCGGGCGCAGAGGTAGCAGGGGTTTTTCTCCACCTGAACCGTCACGTCGAAGATGTTGCTTTCGAAGATGGTCAGGGGGATGCCCAGCCGCCCGGCGTTTTCCTCCAGCACGCGGCGGTTTGCCGGGCTGTAGCCCGGATCCATGGCCAGGAAGGTCAGATGGAAGGGGCGGTCCGTGTGCTTTTGGAGCTCCTGCATCAGCTTGGCCAGGACGAAGGAGTCCTTCCCGCCGGAGACGCACACGGCGATGTGGTCCCCGGGGGAGACCAGCTCATACCGCTTCACGGCGGCGATGAAGGGGTTCCACAGGGACTTTCGATAAGTCTTGATGAGACTGCGCTCGGCGGTCTCCTGAGGACTAAGCTCACGAGACATATGTGATTCTCCTAGGTAGGCAAAATGGAATCATTTTTGCGACGACATGCGCGTCACAAAAATTCCGATACTCCAGCCGCCTGGGGCGGCGGCACCAGTCCGCAGACTGGTGGTGGGGGATTCTCAAGGGGGAGCTTGTTCCCCCTTGACTAAAGCCATATGGAACCTAAACGGAAAATGGACGCGCACATCCTGCGGAACCAGGGGCGCTTGTTCCAGTCCTCCAGGGTGTAGGGGGCGCTCTCCGCCAGGATGCCGTCCAGATCCTCCAGCAGATCTTCCACCACCGGCATGTGGTACAGCAGCACACCGCATTCATAGTGAAGCTGGAAGGTCCGGTAATCCATATTGGTGCTGCCCACCAGAGCCACTTCCCGGTCCGCCATGACGCTCTTGGCGTGGAGGAAGCCGGGGGTGTATTTGTAGATCTTCACGCCGTGGCTCAGCAGCTCGCCCCAGTAGGTTTCCGCTACCATGTAGGTGAACTTGTGGTGGTCCGGGACGCCTGGAATGAACAGCCGCACGTCCACTCCCGCGTCGGCGGCGATGCACAGGGCCTTCTGCATGGACTCTTCCACGGCATAGTAGGGCGTGGTGAGGTACAGCATCTTCTGGGCTGAGGAGATGAGCTGGAGGTAGATCTCCTCGATGGGGTTGTCGGGGTTGTTCAGCGGCCCGTCGGTGAAGGGCTGGCACCAGCCCCGGGCGTTTTCCACCTCGTGGCGGGGGCGGTAGTAGTCGTCCTCATTGTGGAAGGAACCGCCCATCATCTTCCACATCTGCATGAACTGGGTGGCGAAGCCCCAGACGCCCTCGCCCTCGATGCGGACGGCGGTGTCCTTCCAGTGGCCGAAGCGTACGATGAGGTTGGCGTATTCGTCGGCCAGGTTGATGCCCCCGGTGTAGGCGTACTGCCCGTCTATGACGGCGATTTTCCGGTGATCCCGGTAGTTGAAATAGATGCGGTTCACGTAGCGGTGGACGGGGTTGAAAGCCTTTACCTCAATGCCCGCGTTTTGGAGGGACTGCAGGGTCTCGTCGGAAAAGCGGGTGAGGTTGCCGAAGTCGTCGAAGGTGATGTGGATCTCCACCCCGGCGGCGGCCCGCTCCTTCAAAACGGCGAAGATCCGGTCCCAGAGCTTCCCTTCCGCCAAAATGTAGTACTCCAGGAAGATATAGATTTCCGCCTGCTCCAGACGCTGGATCAGGTCCTCGAAGAATTCCGCGCCCTCCTTGAAATAGACGGCGTTTGTGTTGCGGTAGAGCAGGAAGCCCCGCTTTTCCAGGTAGGCCGCCAGCCGCCCCCAGGCCGGTGACTGCCGCCGGAGGCGGCCGAGACTGATCTCGCTGGCCATGCGCTGGCTCTCCCGGCAGGGGATGGGGGGCACGGTCCGCAGGCTCAGCTGCTTGGCCTGGTGGGTTCCGCCCCAGAGGCAGAACAGGATCATACCGGACACCGGCATGGCCAGCAGCAGGCACATCCACACCAGCTTATAGGTGGGGCTGCCGGGCCGCTGGTAGACCCGGATGGCCAGCGCCGCGCCGGCGATGAGCAGCAGGGCGTAGACAAAGCTGGAGTACTCCGCCAGCAGGATGGAGATCAGCAGGGAGGTGGCGATCTGAATGATCACCGTCAGCGCGCACAGGGAAATGCTGGCGGCGGCGGAGATCTTCCGCTCGATCCGCTCCTCCACCGGGGGGATATGAGGGATGTTCTTATGCACAGGGCCTGACCTCCTTACCGGCAGTCTCAACGATTGACCTTTCTATTATACAAAAAGAAGCCGCCGTCTTCAACACCCAAATATTAAAATTAGATAAAATCCGGGCCGGACGTTTTCGTCCGGCCCGTGTGCTTATTCGCTCTGCCGCAGCAGGCCCTGCTTGATGTCCCACAGCTTCTGGCTGAGGTCCACGTAGTACCGGTGGGGGTTCTCGAAGCGCTTCACCTCGTCCCACAACGTCTCCACCTGCTCCCGGCAGTAAGCCTGGATCTCCTTGAGGCTGGGGCGCCGGTAGACCAGCTTCCCGCCTTGGAAGATGGGGACCTGGAGGAGTTTTGCCGTGAAGTCCGTGTAGGTCTTCCGCTTCCAGGTGGCCCGGGGGTCGAAGAGCTCCAGGCTCCGATTCTCGTCCACCTTCTCGTCCCAGACGGCGATGTAGTCCGCCTCGGCCTTTCCGGTGGCCTTGTCAAAAATCCGGTAAACCTTTTTGTAGTGGGGGTTTGTGATCTTGTCCACGTTTTCGCTGACTTTGATTTTGGGGACCACCTTCCCGGCCTCGTCCTCCACGGCCACCAGCTTGTACACCCCGCCGAAGACCGGCTGGCTGCTGGCGGTAATCATCCGCTCGCCCACGCCGAACATGTCGATCTGAGCCCCCTGGATCAGCAGGTCCCGGATGATATACTCGTCCAGGGAGTTGGAGGCGGAGATCTGACACTCCGTCCAGCCCGCGTCGTCCAGCATCTTTCGGGCCTTCTGGGTCAGGTAGGCGATGTCCCCGGAGTCCAGGCGGATGCCGCACTTTTTGATGCCCAGGGGCTTGAGCACCGCGTCAAAGGCCCGGATGGCGTCGGGCACGCCGGATTTCAGGGTGTTGTAGGTGTCCACCAGCAG
>CAMXKT010000056.1 GCA_947244595.1 uncultured Oscillibacter sp.
CAGCTGGCCGAAGAGGAGGAGGTATACCGTCTCCTCGAAGCCGAAGCGGTCCTCCCGGATGCAGCTCTGGATCAGATCCTCGATGCTGATGCCCCGGTAGAAGAGCCGGCCTTTCCGGGGAACCTTTTCCCCGTCTTTCAGGTCGTAGCCGTCCACGTCGCCGATGCTGGTGACGCCCGCGATGACGCCGGTTCCGTTGGGATACCGGAGACCCCGCATCACGTCGCTGTCGGTCCGGCCGGAAGGGAAGATGTCGTTGTCCCGGATGAAGTCCTCGGACCCGCTGACGAAGGACAGCGAGGACTCGATCAGCTCCTGATGGCGGAGCATCCGATGGAGGTCGCGTTCGGTTTTGTAAGACATATCAGGAAACCGCCTTTAATGAAAATATCGGTTGGCCCAATTAGAGGGGCCGCGAGGGGTTTTCCCTATTATAATAGATTCCAAAGCGGTTTTCAATACGCTAAATCGCCGATTATCGTTTCCCGGAGAGCCTCTGGTTTTGGAAAGGAGGATATCCGCTCTTCCGGTCCGTCCGGCGGCGGGGTCCAGGTTACTTCCCTGAACAGAGGGGAAGCGCTTTTCTGGGGAGTTCCGATTCCGCCGCTTGCGTCCCGCGGCGGAAAATGGTATACTGGTGCGGAAAAGGAGGATGAGTCATGGAGAGCATCGACTATTTGTGGAAGGACCGAAAGCGCTTTTTGGGTATGCCCCTGTCGTTCACCCGATACCGTCTCAGCGAGGACCGGCTGTTCTGTGAGACGGGTTTCCTCAATGTGAAGTCCGACGAGGTGCTGCTTTACCGGGTGCGGGACCTGCGGCTGACCATGAGTCTGGGCCAGCGCCTCTTCGGAGTGGGAACGGTGTGCGTAGTGTCCTCGGACAAGAGCATCCCCCATCTGGACCTGAAAAACGTAAGGGATCCCAGGACGGTGAAGGAACTGATCCACAAGAACGTGGAGGCGGCCAAGGACAAACGCCGCATGCGGGCCACCGAGCTGTTGGGCGGAGAGGACGGTCCCGACTGCCAGGAGTACGACGAGGACGCGGACCTGGACGAGGATGAGGTCTGAGGTTTACGGCGGAGGACCGCTCTACATTGCGTAGAGCGGCCCTCCGCCGGATTTTTTTGGGGGGGACGGCATGCCGTTTCGTCCGGTCCTCCTGAGAAGCAACGGAAAAAATCTGAACGTTCCGTCAACATTCGGACGGGACCTGTTCAGAGGGCTCAAGCGCCCGGCAGGTGGCCCGCCGGATGACAGTGGGGGTGATGAGCGTCCGGGTATACATTCCCTGGTCTCCGCCGTCGATGAGCTCCAGCATCAGCCGGACGGCGGCCTGTGCCAGCCGGGGGGCGTTCTGGGAGAGGGTGGTCAGGCGGATATTGGGCAGGGCGGCGTACTCAATGCCGTCAAACCCCAGGATGGACAGCTGGTCCGGGATGGCGACGCCCAGCTCGTCCGCCACCTGGATGAAGCCAAGGGCCACCGCGTCGGACACGGCAAAGACGGCGGTTTGGGAGAGGGGCCCGGAGAGGAATTCACGAGCCAGGCGGCTGCCGCTTTCGATGGTCGAGGAGGGAAAGGGACTGGAAACCGTCTCCACCGACATGCCCAGTTCCGCCGCGGCGGAGAGAAATCCCCCATGGCGCAGGGCGTGGGTGCTGCTGCCGGCCCGGTGCCCCAGATACGCCACATTCCGGTGCCCCAGGCTGTGAAGGTACTCCGCCGCCATCCGGCCTCCGGCGTAGTTGTCTACGCTGACGGTGTTGGCCCGGAGGGGGGAGTCCTCCGACGGGCAGGCCCCCAGAAGGACACAGGGAACCTGCCCCAGGCAGCGGCGGGCCAGGGCGAAGGCGCCGTCCGCCGCGCTGCTGAGGAGAATGCCGTCCACCCGCTGGCTGTACAGGAAGTCGAAGAGGTTCTCCAGCCTCTGGTCATCCCGGCGGCTGGAGCAGAGCATCAGCTGGTAGCCCGCTTCCTGGGCGCAGAGCTCGATGTTCAGGGCCAGGGCGGCATGGAAGGGATTGGCCATGTCGGGGACCACCAGCCCCAG
The DNA here is from genome assembly GCA_947244595.1 of uncultured Oscillibacter sp. Lineage (GTDB taxonomy): Bacteria > Bacillota > Clostridia > Oscillospirales > Oscillospiraceae > Oscillibacter. The sequence continues at coordinate 2,056 of CAMXKT010000056.1, forward strand.
CAGGTTGGAATGGCTGGAGCTGAGGCTCCTGGCCAGCAGGTTGGCCCGATAGCCCTGCTCCCGGCAGACCCGGAGAACCTTATCACGGGTTTCGCTGTGGATCTCCGGGGCGTCGTTGAGGGCCCGGGAGACCGTGGTGACGGAGACCCCGGCCAGCCGGGCAATGTCTTTGATGGTGACGCGCTGCATTGGCTTTCCTCCTTCTTCCAGAAGAAAACGGACAGTTTTGGTAACGTTTGCAATAATCTGTTTGATGCCGGAACGGGAGGACGGGTGGGGCGGAAAAAACAGAATATTCCAGGATACTCATTGGGAAAACTTTGAACGATTTGTAAAATGGGTTGTTTTTTCAGAGTAAATAGATCACTTCTTTCCTTTTTATTATAACAGAGAATGCGGACTCTGAATATTGTGCAAACCCGATAAAAAAGAGAGGCCGTTGTGCATACATCTGTGGAAAATTCAAAACTATCTTGACAAACGCCGGAAACAAATGGTATTCTATCGTCAGAAAACCGGAAACGTTTGCATAAAATGCGCGGGCGTTTCCCCACTCAAGGAGAAAGAGAGGTTGCCTGTCTGAGATGAAACCGAACGAGCAGAGCTATTCCAAGTCCAGGCGGCTGAAGAATCAGATCAAAGAAGTGGTGACGAACCCCTATAATGTCATAGTGGTCATCGCCATCGTGCTTCTGACCTATCTGATCGTCTTCCCGCTGGTGGATATGTTGTCCACCACCTTCCACCTGGCCCAGCGGGACCTGCGGTCCGTGCCCGGCGGCGTGGCCGGGGAATTCACCTTCTACTATTGGCAGCGGCTGCTGGCCAGCGACCTGACCATGAAGCTGCTGGTGCAGCCCCTGGTGAACTCCTTGATCATCGGCGCGGGCGTGTCCATCTGCGCCATTGCCCTAGGCTCCGTTCTGGCGTGGCTGATGGTCCGGTCGGACCTGCCTTTCAAGCCCTTTTTCTCCCTGGCGGTGATCATTCCCTATATGATCCCCTCTTGGGTGAAGTCCCAGGCGTGGCTGTCCATGTTCAAGACGCCCCGGGTCGGCGGCGCGCCGGGCTTCGTGGCCTCCATCATGCTGAATATGGGCATGTCCCCGGACGCCATTGAGACGGTGCTGGGCCCCATCGCTTACGGTGAGATCGCCGTCATCATCGTGCTGAGCCTGCACTACTACGCCTATACATACCTGCTGGTCTCCGCGGCGCTGAACTCCATCAACTCTGAGTTGGAGGAGATGGGCGAGATCCAGGGCGCCAGCAAGAGCCTGATCCTCCGGCGGATCACCCTGCCCCTGGTGCTGCCCGCCATGCTGTCGGCGGTTATCCTGACCTTCTCCAAGGCCATCGGCACCTTCGGAACCATCAACTACCTGGGCTCTCCGGTGAACTTCCGGACCCTGTCCAGCGAGCTGTACTCCAACAACCGCTCCCAGAACACCCAGACGGCCTTCGCCATGGCGATTTTGATGATCTGCATCGCCTCGCTGTCCGTCTTCATTAACCAGAAGCTCATCGGTTCCCGGAAGTCTTACGCCACCATCGGCGGCAAGGGCGGACGGTCCACGCCCATCGGTCTGGGCGGCTGGAAGCCCCTCATCACACTGATCCTCATTGTGTTTTTCATCGTGGGCATCATCATGCCGGTGATCATCCTGATCCTGGAGAGCTGCATGCTGAAGGAGGGCGCCTACTCCCTGGAGAACTTCACCTTGTACTACTGGATCGGCGAGGGGAATCCAAACATTATGGAGGGCGTCCCGGGCATCTTTAAGAACAGCAACTTTAAGCTGTCCCTGTGGAACTCCCTGAAGCTGACCTTTGTCAACGGCGTCTTCGGCACCATCTTCGGTCAGATGCTGGGCTATATCTGTGCCAAGGGCCGGGGCACCTTCCACGGCCGCCTGGTGGAGCAGCTGGTTTTCATCCCCTATCTGATCCCCTCCGTGGCCTTCGGCGGCATCTACCTGAGCATGTTCTCCAAGCCCCAGACCGTCTTCGGCGTGACCCTGGTCCCGGCTCTGTACGGAACCTTCGCCCTGCTGACCCTGACCAGCGTCGTGAAGCATTTGCCCTTCGCCTCCCGGGCGGGCACCAGCAACATGATGCAGATCAGCGGCGAGCTGGAGGAGGCGGCCACCATCGAGGGCGCGGGCTTCTTCAAGCGGTTCATTAAAATTGTGTTCCCCCTGTCCAAGGGCGGATTTATCTCCGGCTTCATGCTGATCTTCGTCTCCATCATGAAGGAGCTGGACCTGATCATCCTGATCATGACCCCGACAACCTCCACGCTGCCCTACCTCGCGTTCCAGTACCAGAATCAGAACTGCCCCCAGGCGTCCGACTGCGTGGCCATCGTGATGTTCTCCATCGTGTTCCTGGTGTACGCCCTGGCCAATATCTTCGGAGACGCCGACCTCGCCAAGAGCATGGCGGGCTGAGAGAAAGGAGACGAAACAATCATGAGCAAAATTGTTCTGACGAATGTTGATAAATTCTACGGCAAGAACCACGTGTTGAAAAATCTAAACCTGACCATTGAGGACGGGGACTTCATGACCCTCCTGGGTCCCTCCGGCTGCGGCAAGACCACCACGCTGCGGGTGGTCTCCGGCCTGGAGAAGCCCCAGAACGGCTTCATCCACATGGACGGCCAGGAGATCGTCAACGCGGCGGAGGCCAAATTCGCCCCGCCCAGCAAGCGGAACCTGAATCTGGTCTTCCAATCCTACGCCCTGTGGCCCCACATGACGGTGTTCGACAACGTGTCCTTCGGACTGAAGATCCGCAAGGAGCCCTCCGACGTCATTGAGAAGAAGGTGGCCTCCGCCCTGGAGCGGATGCAGATCGGCGAGTACGCCAAGCGCTATCCCACGGAGCTGTCCGGCGGCCAGCAGCAGCGCGTGGCCATCGCCCGGGCCATCGTGTCCGAGCCCCGGCTGCTGCTCCTGGATGAGCCGCTTTCCAACCTGGACGCCAAGCTCCGGGTGGATATGCGCTCCGAGCTCAAGCGCCTTCACCACGAAACCGGCACCACCATCATCTACGTCACCCACGACCAGGTGGAGGCTCTGACCATGTCCACCCGCATCGCCCTCTACCGCAAGGGCGAGCTGGTCCAGGTGGCCCCGCCCCTGGAGCTGTACGACAACCCCTGCAACCTCTACACGGCGGACTTCATCGGAAACCCCAGCATCAACTTTATCAAGGGGACCGCCAAAGTGGACGCCTCCGGAATGACCGTGGACAGCGCCGTGGGCCAGCAGACCTATGACCGGGCGGACATGACCCCCGACGCCCCCACGAGCGGCACCGTAGAGGTGACCTTGGGCCTCCGGCCCGAGCAGGTGACCATCTCCAAGGTTCAGGACGACGAGCACCGGGTGGAGGCCCACGTCTATTCCGGCATGCCCGCCGGGTCCGAGACCCTGGTCACCGTCCGGGTGGGCAAGGATCTGGTGACGGTGAAGGAGCTGGGCTCCACCCACTACGGCAGCGATGAGAAGGTCTTCCTGGGCTTCAATTCCAAGAAGGTCAATGTTTTTGAGACCGCCAGTGAAAACCTGATCAAGTACTGCGTTTGACCTGTGATCCTGCGGCGGAGGCCGCTTTTACCCGAAGAATAAAACGGAAGAATTTTAAGGAGGAAAAGAACCATGTTGAAGCGTAAGAACATCCTGGCCTGTCTGCTGGCCCTGGTGATGCTGCTGAGTCTGGCCGCCTGCGGAGGCGGCGGCGGAGACAGCCAGCCCAGCGGCGGCGATTCCCAGCCCTCCGGCGGCGACGCCGGGCAGGCTGCTCCCGCGGACCCCGCCTCCGGCGACCTGACGGAGTGGGAGCAGAGCTCCGGCATCTACAACACCGACGAGACCGACGACGAGCTGTACCAAAAGGCCCTGGAAGAGGGCGCTACCGTCACGCTGTACTCTATCTCCTCCCGCTGCACCAAGGTGGCCGAGGCCTTCATGGCCAAGTATCCCGGCCTGGAGTGCGTTCCCTTTGACATCTCCACCAACGACCTGCTGGAGAAGGTGACCAAGGAGTACGAGGCCGGAGCCCCCACGGCCGACGTGGTCCACATCAAGGACCAGGACGGCTCCATGTATCTGGAGTACGTGGCCAACAAGATTTTCTACAACTTCAAGCCCGCCGACATCTTCTCCCACATTGATCCCAGCTACACGGAGACCGCCACCCCGCTGTACATCGAGCTGACCCAGCTGTTCTACAACACCGAGGTTTATCCCGACGGCTCTCCCATCACCAACCTCTGGCAGCTCACCGAGCCCCAGTGGAAGGGCAAGATCATGATGCAGAACCCCCTGGACAACCTGGCTTGGGGCTCCTGGATCGCCGGCTTCTGCGTGGGCGAAGAGCCCCAGCGCCTGGCCGACGCCTATAAGGATCTCTACGGCAAGGACCTGGCCCTCTCCGACGGCTGCGAGAACGCGGGCTATGAGTTCCTGAAGCAGCTTCATGCCAACGAGCCCATCTTCACCGCCTCTTCCGACGAGATCGCCGAGTCCGTCGGCACTCCCGGTCAGTCTGATCCCCCGGTGGGCTTCTGCGCCTCCTCCAAGCTCCGCAAGGCTGAGGAGAACGGCTGGCTCTTCGCCCCCGTGAACCTGGAGCCCGACACCGGCATTCCCGCCGTGAACACCCTGTACATTGTGGAAGGCAGCGACCATCCCTCCGCCGCCAAGCTCCTGGTCCGCTTCATGATGGGCGGCGTGGACGGCGACATCGGCGGCTACAAGCCCTTCAACACCCTGGGCGGCTGGCCCGTTCGGGACGACCTGGCTCCCGCCGAGGGCTCCACGCCCTTCGAGGAGATCAACGTGGCCCCCTTCGACGCCACCGAGATCTACTACAACTACAACACCGTCCGCGACTTCTGGCAGCAGCTGGGATAAGCGGATAGAGAGAACCCTTTCACTCTGAGCACCGCGGAAAGCGGCGGGCGGATGTCCGCCCGCCGCTTTCCTGTCAAAAACGGCCGCCTGTCCTTGCGTTTTGCCGATCCGGCGTTTATAATGCGAGGGGAAAGGATCCGCGTTTTGTCCCGGGCGCGCCGCCCGGCTCTGGAGAGGAGCGCCTATGAGCCTTTTTGTTGACAAGCACAACCGGAGAAAAAGCCCCTTCGCCCTGGCCGTGTTCGGCATGGCCCTGCTGGAATTCTGCCTGTTCGGGGTACTGTATGCCCTGCTGGCGGAGCCGCTGTACCACGCCGTGGCCTTTGCCAGTCCCCTTGCCACGGCGGCCGCCCACAGTCTGATCATTGCCGCCGTGGGCACGGCGGCAAGCTGCCTGGGCTTCCTCCTGCCGGACAAGCGGCTGGTTCCCTGGGGCTTTGCGGGACTGGGGGTCATTTTGTGCATGTTCTGCGCCTCCGCCCTGCTGCTGGAGCCGTGGGCCCGGGGCGGGATGCTGGGGCTGATCCTTGCCTACGGCCTGCTGCCGGTGTTGGTGGGCAGCGCGGTGAGCTGGCCTGTTTACATGAGGCTAAAGCGGTCCGCTCCCCCAGAGAAGCGCAGGAAGACCATCCGGCAGGAGCTGCTGGAAGCGGCCGCCAAAGAGGCGGAAAAGCAGGAGCGGAAGCAGGCACGACAGGTGAAAAAGGGCCAAGTTCCGGCCCCGCCGGAGGCGGCGGAGCCCGAGCCTCCTCCCAAGCCGCCGGAGTCCCCCTCTCCGGAGGAGGCCCTTTTCGGCCCGGAGTCCGGAGGCGGCCCCAGCGCTTTCCGTTCGGAGGAAGAGGAGGCCATGCTCCTCTATATGGATGACGATGATGATGAAGCGGGCGACGATTAAGGACGTAGCGGCTCTGGCGGGAGTCAGCGCCGCCACGGTATCCCGGGCTCTGGACGACCGGCCGGAGATCAGGGGCGACACCAAGGAGAAGGTCCGGGAGGCGTGCCAGCGCCTCGGGTATGTGCCCAACGCCGCCGCCAGGGGGTTGACGGGCCGGGGGACCAACGTGATCGGCATGGTCGTCCCGGACGTGTCCAACCCGTACTTCTCTGGCATGGCCACCGCCATCGAGGCCCGGGCCGCTCAAGAGGGATACCGGGTCCTGCTGAGCAACTCCATGCGCAGCGAGGAGCAGGAGATCCGGGCCATCGACCAGTTCCTGGCCCGGCAGATCGACGGGCTGCTGGTAGCGGCCATCTCCCCTCAATCCCAGGCGCGCCACGGGGCTTTGATCCGGGGTCTGCCCTGTGTCTACATCGGGGTGAACCACAGCGAGGCGTGTAGCTACGTCATGGCGGACAACACGGTGGGGGCCTATGAGGCCACCCGGTATCTGCTGGACCTGGGCCATCGGGACATTCTGTTTTTCGGTGGGCGGGAGACCTCCCGCACCCGGGAACTGCGAATCAAGGGCTTTTACCAGGCTATGGCGGAAGAGGGCCTGGAGGGCCGGGAGCTGATAGCCGTGGGAGACGTGCGGCAGCTCCGCCAGTGGAGCTACGAACAGGCGCTGGACCTGTTCGAGTCCGGGCCGGCGCCCGACGCGATTTTCGCCTTTTCCGACATCACGGCCCTGAAGATCATGGAGGCGGCGGAGGAGCGGGGCGTCCGCATCCCGGAGGACGTGTCCCTGCTGGGCTACGACAACATCTCCTTCGCGGCCCTGCCCCGGATAGACCTGACCACCGTGTCCCAGCGGAAGTTCCGCATGGGGGAGATCGCGGTGACCCGGCTGCTGGAGCAGATCCGGGGAAGGAAGGAACGAACGGTGGACCTGCTCCAGCCGGAGCTGGTTGTGCGGTCCACCTGCATCAAAAAAGAAGGAGGCGGGCCACGATGAAGGGACTGCCCAACGAAGAGCGGCAGCGCCTGGGAGCGCTGCTGGAAGAGACCCCCCAGGCGGAGGTCATGGCGAAGATTCCCCAATTTTCCCAGGCGGAGGTTCACAATCTGTTTCCGCCCCCGGACCAGGCCCCGGAAGCCTTGGGCACGCTGGTGTTCAACATGGAACGGGGCGTGTGCCTGGAGGAGCTGGGGGACTTCCTGGAGGCCTGCCCGGCGGTCCGGCCGATGGACGTGATTCTCGCCAATGAGCTGGACGACGGCTGTGTCCGCTCCGGAGGGAAGAACACCACGCTGGAGCTGGCGAAACGGCTGGAGATGAACGCGGTCTTCGGTCTGGAGTTTATCGAGCTGGTGAACGGGGAGGACCCCAAGGGCTTTCACGGAAACGCTATCTTCTCCCGCTGGCCCATCCGGCAGGCCAAGGTGGTCCGTCTGCCGGAGCAGTACAACTGGTACTTTGACCGCCAGCGGCGCATCGGCGGGCGGTTGGCCATTCTGGCGGAGCTGGACGTGGCGGGGAAACGCGTGGGCGTGGGGACCATCCATCTGGAGAACCGGACCCACGGCCCGGGCCGCCGGGCCCAGCTGGAAGCCGTGCTGGCGGAGGCGGAGGCCATGTTCCCCGGCATGCCGGTGATCCTGGGCGGGGACCTGAACACCAACACCTTCGACGGCCGGGACAAGGACGCGATTCAGGCGGTGGCCGGGAGCCCAGAGCTCCAGCGCCAGTGCCTGGAGGATGTGGCGGCTTGGGAGGAGTGCCTCCCGGCGGCGGAGGCGGCGGGTTACCGCCTCCTGCCGGACAAGGCCACGGCCACCCGGCGCAAGCCACTGCCCGGCGGAGGGCATTTGGATCTCCGGCTGGACTGGCTGCTGGTCCGGGGCATGGAGACGGGGGAGAGCCGCACCATCTCCACCCGGAAGGAGGACTGCGGCTTCGCCCGGCCCGGCAGCGCCCTGGCGGCCTTTGCGGGGGAGGAGCTTTCCGACCACAACGCGGTTTGGGCGTCCTGCACCCTGTAATCAGAACTTGAAGGAGGCGTTTCGATGCTGAATACCGTATTATTTGACATGGGCGGAACCCTGGAGGATATTTGGAACAACCGGGAGACCCTGGCCGCGGTGATGGAAAAGCTCCAGGCCATGCTTCGCGCGGCGGGGCTGGAGCCCGGCTGTGGGCCGGAGGCGTTCCAGGAAAAGGTCCTGACGGGATTGAAAGCCTATAAGAGCTGGAGCGAAGCCGTGTGGCTGGAGAAGAAGCCGGAGGAGATTTGGCCGGACTTCTACCTGAAGGACTTCAGCTTCGACCGGGAGAAGCTGCTCCCCATCACCGAGGATCTGGCTAACATGTGGGAGCTGACCTATTTCCACCGGGAGCTCCGCCCCGGGGTCCACGAAATGCTGGAGGAGCTGGAGAGCCGGGGCTACAAGCTGGGAGTGGTGTCCAATAACGCCTCTCTCTACAACGTGTTCAACGTGCTGGAGGATTACGGCATCCGGCGTTACATGCGGGACGTGACGGTTTCCAGCGTCACGGGCTACCGCAAGCCTCACCCGGAGATTTTCCGCATCTCCCTGCGTCAAATGCAGGTGAAGGCGGAAAACTGCGTCTACGTGGGGGACACGATTTCTCGGGACATCATCGGCGCCAAGCGGGCGGGCTTTGCCAAGGCGGTGCAGATCGGGTCCCATCTATCCGCCGAGAAGGACGCGGCCGTGAAGGACGCGGCGGAGAGGCCGGACGTGGTCATCTCGGACATCCGGGAGCTGACGGCGTGGCTGGACGAGGTCAACCCGGCCATGGCGCCTAAGGCGGCGCGGGAGGTGTGAGCGTGAAAAAGCAGTATGACGTTCTGGTGATTGGCCCCGTGTCCCTGGACCACAACATCGACTATCAGGGCAATGAGCGGAAGGAATTGGGGGGCGCGGTGGTGGCCTCTGGTTTCGCCGCCGCCAGGAGCGGGAACAGGACCGCCCTCTTTACCAAGGCGAACCCCGCCGACGCCGACGTGGAGGCCCGCTTCCGGGACTCCGGCGCGGACCTCTATTGGAAGCCCTCCGCCGCCACATGCTCCATCCGAAACCAGTACTTTACCGCCGATAAGGAAAAGCGCTCCTGCACCTCCATGGGGGTCTGCGACCCCTTCCGGTTCGAGGAGCTGCCGGATATTGAGACGAAGATCTATCACTTCGCGGGCCTGGTCTATGGCGATTTTGACGGCCCGCTCTTTGCCGAGGCGGCGAAACACGGCAAGGTGGCCGTGGACGTGCAGTGCCTTCTGCGCCACGTGGAGGCGGATAAAACCATGGCCTTCCACGACTGGGCGGAGAAGCGGGAATACCTCCCCTGCATCGACTACCTGAAGACCGACGCCGCCGAGGCGGAAATTCTGACAGGTCTGGCGGACCGGGCGGAGGCGGCGAAGCTGCTGCACCAATGGGGAGCGAAAGAGGTCCTCATCACCCATAATACGGAAGTGCTGGCCTACGACGGGGAGCAAATCTACACCTGCCCCATCAAGGCCCGGAATCTCTCCGGCCGGACGGGGCGGGGGGACACCACCTTCGCCGGGTACATCACCGAGCGGCAGCGGGCGGGAATAGAGGAAGCCCTGCTGTACTGCACGGCCCTGGTCTCTCTGAAAATGGAGAGTCCCGGCCCCTTCCAGGGAAGCCGGGAGGACGTGGAGAAGTACATCGCCGACTTTTACCGGACGGACGCGGGGCGCTGAATACGAAAAGAACCGGGGGCGCGCAATTCCTGCGCGCCCCCGGCTGCTTATGTTTCAAGTCCGCTTTACGACCGTTTCCCGGAGATCACTCCTCCTCGTCGGTGACAATGAGGCCGTAGCCGCCGCTTTTCCTGCGGTAGACGATGCACAGGCTGTCGTCCTCGCTGCTGCGGAAGACGAAGAAGCTGTGATCCAGCAGGTTCATCTGCAGAATGGCCTCCTCCGTGCTCATGGGCTTCACGGCAAAGCGCTTGGTGCGGACCACGGGGAACTCCGTCTCCTCCGCCACGTCGAAATCGCTGACGGGGGCGGGAGGCGGGAAGCCCTCGCTCCGCAGGCGCTTGGAGAGCCGGGTTTTGTTCTTCAAAATTTGGCGCTCGATATAGCCCACGGCGGCGTCCACGGCGCCGCGCATATCGCCGTCCGGCGCTTCCGTCTGGGCCCGGAGCAGAGCGGCGCCGCTCCGAACGGTGATCTCCACTGTGCAGCGGTGGTCCTTCTCCACCGAGAAT
>CAMXKT010000057.1 GCA_947244595.1 uncultured Oscillibacter sp.
GATACGCGCCCATCACGTCGGGGTTGATCTGCTTCATGGCATAGGCCACAGCCTCGTTGCCGGACAGTCTTTCTCTGATACTCATTCTCTTCGCCCCTCCTTACTTTTCGTCCTTGACCATGGTGATGGCCCCGAAGGGGCAGACATTGGCGCAGATGCCGCAGCCCTTGCAGAAGAAGTAGTTGAAGTCCTCCCGCTTGCCTTCCTTGTTGACCGGGATGGACATGTCCGGGCACACCGGGGCGCACAGCAGGCACTGCTTGCATTTATCGAAGTCCAGCACCGGCTTCATCGTCCGCCAGTCGCCGGTCTCCACCACCTGGGACGTGCCGCCCTCGAAGATGGCGCCGCCAGGGGTGATGTCCTTCCATGTGACCTGAGGGGTCATATCCTTCGCTAAATGGCTCATCCTTCCTTGACCTCCTCCATAGAGCGTTTCAGGGCCCGCATGTTGCCCTCGATGACCTGGGGTTTCGTGGCGAACTTGTGCTTGAAGGACGCCTCCATGTCCTGGATGAACTCCTCCGCGTTGACCACGCCGGAGACCTTCACGATGGCGGCCAGCATGGGGGTGTTGGGGAAGTTCTTTCCCAGCTCTTCCTCGCTGATTTTCCCGGCGTCGATGGTGCAGACCCGGCCCTCGTAGCCCTTGAGCAGGGGGCGCAGCTCGTCGGGGGACTTGCCGGAGTTGATGACGATGGCTCCCTCTTTCTTGAGGCCTGCCGTCACGTTCACGGCGGAGATGAGGGTCTCGTCCACGACCACCACATAGTCCGGCTCATAGATGTTGGAGTGGACGGTGGAGCGCTCGGAGCTGATGCGGTTGTACGCCGTGATGGGCGCGCCCATGCGCTCCGGGCCGTACTCCGGAAAGCCCTGGACGTATTTGCCCGTATTGAAGGCGGCGTCCGCCAGCAGAAGGGAGGCCGTCTTGGCCCCCTGGCCTCCCCGGCCGTGCCAGCGGATTTCTACGATGTCTTTCATGCGCTGTTGACTCCTTTCGTTTCTATACTTGGAGGCGGGGGAGCTGCGGCCCCGTCCAAGTCAATTGTACCGCAAACGCGGTGGGCAGTAAAGGCCTGCCCGCCGCTGAAATGTAAGAAAATTACACCAGGGGATCCAGCACGGCCTTGAAGTCGGCGATGATGTCCTCGGCGTCCTCCAGGCCTACGCTGACGCGGACCAGGCCCTCGGAAATGCCGACGGCTTTCAGCTCCTCGGCGGAATAGGTGGAGTGGGTCATGGTGGCGGGGTGCTCCACCAGGGTCTCGGCGTCGCCCAGGGAGACGGCCACGGTGCACAGCTCCAGTTTGTTCAGGGCGGCGGCAGTGGCGGCCTTGTCGGCCTTCAGCTCCAGGGAGATCATGCCGCCGGGCAGCTTCATCTGCTTTTTGGCGGTTTCATGGCCCTGGAAGCTCTCGAGGCCGGGATAATAGACCTTGGAGACGGCGGGATGGCCCTCGAAGAACTCGGCTACCTTTTTGGCGTTGGCGCAGTGGCGCTCCATGCGGATGTCCAGGGTCTTCAGGCCCCGGGCCATCAGGAAGGCGTCGAAGGGGCTCAGGACCGCGCCGGTCAGGTCTTTCAGGCCGAACATACGGCACTTGCCCACGAATTCCTTGTCTCCCACGATGACGCCCGCGATCACGTCTCCATGGCCGTTCAGGTATTTCGTGGCGCTGTGGACCACGGTATTGGCCCCCAGGGACAGAGGCTGCTGGAGGTAGGGCGTGCAGAAGGTGTTGTCCACGATGACCCGGATGTCGGATTTGAAGTCATGGGCGGTCTTGGCGATGAGGGCGATGTCCAGGACCTTCAAAGTGGGGTTGCAGGGGGTCTCGAAGTACACCACCTTGGTCTTGTCCGTCAGGGCCTTTTTGAGGTTTTCGATGTCGCTCAGGTCGGTGAGGGTGACCTTGACGCCGAACTGGCGCATACCGTGCTCAAGCAGGGAGTAGGTGCAGCCGTACAGGGTGTCGTCCGCCACGATCTCGTCGCCGGAGACCACGGAGCTCCACAGGGCGGTGGAGATGGCGCCCATGCCGGAGGCGGCCACGAGAGCGTCTTCTCCGCCCTCCAGGTCGGCCATCTTGGCCTCCACCAGAGTGGTGGTGGGGTTGCCCAGGCGGCTGTAAATATAACCCTCTTCCTTACCGGCGAAGCGGGCGCCGCCCTGCTCCACAGACGCAAACTCAAAAGTGGAGGTCTGGTAAATCGGGGCGCACAGGGAACCGGCGGTGTTTTCGACCTTGCCGACGTGGATCTGGCGGGTGGCGAAGCCCTTGTTCTTACAGTTCATAATTGTTAACCTTCCTTTCTTTTTTGCGCCGCCCAACGTCGCTTTTTGCTGGAAAAAGTTGGAGTTCATTTTTTCTGCTATTGAACGCTCTTTTCCCTCCGGCGTCGGGCGGGTTTGTGAGAGTGAGTGGAGAGACGGTTATACAGCGGAATTACGGTAATGTTGACCAGGAAGCGGAGAGCGGCGCCCCGGCTTTTTGTCAACTTCCGATAATTATCATACCATTTTTTCCGCCGGGGTGTTAGTATGAGTTTTTTTGAATTTGTTAGCGATTTTAGTGATAGCTATTTGACATTCCGGGAAAAGTACTCTATAATACCTAAGAGACTTCATGGAGGGGAGGGTCGTTATGAATTTCCAGCAGCTGAATTATGTGGTGGAGATCTCCAAATGCGGCTCTATCAACAAAGCGGCGAACAAGCTGTTTCTCTCCCAGTCCGGTATTTCCACCGCGATCCGGGAACTGGAAGAGGAACTGGGCATCCAGTTCTTTGTCCGCAGCAACCGGGGCGTGGAATTCACGCCGGACGGACGGGAGTTTTTGGGCTACGCCGCCTCCCTGCTGGAGCAGAAGCAGTGGATCGAGACCCGCTATGGCGAGGCCCGGAACGCCGCCCCGGCCATGCACTTGTCCATTTCTTCCCAGCGCTACCCCTTCACGGAGGACGCTTTCATTGAGCTCCTTCAATCTCCGGGGGCCAACCGCTATCAGTTTTCCATCCGGGAGGTGGACATGGACGCCGTCATCGACGATGTATACGACCACCGGGCGGACATCGGCGTCATCTGCCTGACGGAGCTGACGGAGAAGATCATCTTCCGCTTTCTGGATTCCCGGGCCCTGGTCTTCCACGAGATCGCGGAAGTGGATCCCTGCGTCTATGTCCGCCGGGGACACCCCTTGGCGGAGCGGCCGGCGGTGACGGAAGCGGAGCTGGCGGGATATCCCTACGTGTCTTTCGAACGGGAGCAGGGCATGGCGGTGGACTTCTCCGAGGAATACCGGATGCTGTCTCTGAAAAAGCCCGCCCGGCAGATCCGGGTGAACAGCCGCAGCGCCATGCTGCGGGTGCTGTCCTACACCGACGGCTTCACAACCGGCAGCGGCCTGATCACGAAGAGCAGCGGCTACCGGAAGCTCATCACCCTGCCTCTGGCGGAAAAGAGCGGCATCCGCATCGGCTGGATCGCCTTGAAGGGGGGCAAGCTCTCCGTTCAGGCGGAGCGGTTTTTGGCGCTGCTGAAAAAGAACATCCTGGAATCCATCCGGTTTACAAACGAGGCCCGGCAGTCCCGGAAGGAGGAGACTCTGTAAGGAGAGTGGGACCGCCGGGCGGAAAGAGTACCGAGGTTTTAAAGAGAGCGCGCCGGAAGACCGGCGCGCTTTTCAGGTTTGGTCAGACGGTGTGCTCTTTTTCAATGGCCTTTTCGGCGGCCAGCAGGGCCTTCTTGGCGGCCACGCCGGACTCGGCCACGTCGTACTCCCAGTTCCAAGGGTCCTTCTTGCAGGTCCCGTCGGCGAAGGGAAGGAAGATGGACGCGATGCCCACGATGGCCAGGATCCAGCAGTACCACAGGTTGGGAATGATGTCCGTGGGGTTGATGGCCACGCCGTAGGCCACGGTCAGGGAAGCGGCGGACAGCAGCTGCGCGCCGTAGGGGATGATGCCCTGGAACACGCAGGAGAACACGTCCAGCAGGGAGGCGGTCCGCCGGGGATCCACCTTGTACTCGTGGCTGATTTCTCTGGCCATGTTGCCGCTGAGGACGATGGCCACCGTGTTGTTGGCCGTGGCGCAGTCCGCCAGGGAGACCAGGGCGGCGATGCCCACCTGGGCGGATTTGTTGCCCTTCATCATGCCCCGGAGGCTGTTGATCAGCCAGTTGATGCCTCCATTGTGGGTGACCATTTCACCCATGCCGCCGCAGAAGAGGGTCAGGAAGAAGACCTCGTTCATGCCGGTGAAGCCGCTCCAGATGGCCTGGGCGAAGGTGAAGAGGTCCATAGAGCTGGTGACGATGCCGATGATCCCTGCGATGAAGATGCCAATGGTCAGCACCAGGAACACGTTCATACCGATGAGGGCCAGGATCAGAACCAGCAGGTAGGGGATTACTTTGATGATGCTGTACTGCAGGGTGTCCATGGGGACGGCGGTCTCCGGACGGCCCACAATCAGCAGGACCACCAGGGTGATAAGGGCTGCGGGCAGGGCGATGAAGAAGTTCACCCGGAACTTATCCCGCATATCGCAGCCCTGGGAGCGAGTGGCGGCGATGGTGGTGTCGGAGATCATGGACAGGTTGTCGCCGAACATGGCGCCGCCCACGCAGGCGCCCACCAGCAGGGGGATGGACAAGCCGCCCTTGTCCGCCACGCCCACGGCGATGGGGACGATGGCGCCGATAGTGCCCATGGAGGTGCCGGTGGCCGTGCCCATGAAGGCGGAGATGATGAACACACCGGCGGCGAGGAATTGGACCGGGACCAGGGACAGGCCCAAGTTGACCGTGGCGTCCCGGCCGCCCATGGAGGCGGCGACGCTGGAAAACGCGCCTGCCAGCAGGTAGATCATCAGCATGGTCAGTACGTCGATGTTGGCCGCGCCCCGGGCGAAGATGGCGAAGCGCTCGTCAAGAGAGCCCTTGGTGATGGCGAAGGCCACCAGCAGGGCGATGAACATGGCGGTGACGGAGGGGAACTGGTAGAACGCCATTTCGACGCCCTGGGCCTGGAGAATCAAGCCCGCGCCCAGATAGATGACAACGAAAATCAGAAAGGGGACCAGTGCCAGGGCGCTGCTCTTTTTGTTCAAGTTGTGTTCCATTTCATTTCTCCTTTTCTTTACCGCTTTTGGGATGCGCCTTCTTTCCTCTGTTTGCATAGTTTGCATAGTTTTCCGCTGAGAGTCTCCTTCTCTCTTGTTCAAAATTATAACAGGTTTTGACAAAAATCGGTAATAGCTATTTTTTAGAATCCATCCACGGTTTTGCTGATAGTGAACGAATTTTTTCCAAATTCCCGGAAATGGGAACAAAGGGCCGTCTGAAAATTACCCGCAAAAAAAGAGCGCCCGGCGGGGCGCTCTTTTTTATGCTTCCTTCTTTTTCCAGCGGTCCAAAGTGGGCAGCAGATCTTCCAAGTATGTTCGGTTGGCCTCCGGATCCCCGGGCATGTGGGGGAGACACTGCGCCACCATTTCCTCCATAGTGCAGTCCCGGAGGAAGGACCCGTTGTTCCAGCACCACTCGCAGTAATGCTCGTTGAGGGTTCCGTCCTGTTCCCGGCCCATGTGCTCGGGGGTGAGGGGCATCCCGCAGCTCTGACACCTGAGGTCCGTCGGGTAGCCCAGAAGATCGTTGATGGTGACGCCGAAGAGCTGGGAGATGGCCCGGAGGGTTTCGATCTCCGGCACCGTGTCCCCGGTCTCCCAGCGGGACACGGCCTGCCGGGTGACGAAGAGCTTTTCGGCGATGTCGTTTTGGGACAGGCCCGCCTTTTTCCGCAGGTCCGTAAAGATGTCTTTGAATTTCATGGTCCGCCTCCTTTGTGCTATCAGCATAGCATGGAGGGGACGGGCCGTCAAGCAACCGGCTGTTGCCCCCTCACCGGGGCCGGGCGGCGAAGACCTTCACGCTCCGGGGGCCGATGGAGAAGCGGCCGTCGGGGATATCTGCGGCGGCCTGGGGAGCCGCCCAGGTGTCCGCCAGCTGCTCCCAGATCAGATCACGGGGCAGCTCCGGCAGGTCCACCTCCAGGGACTTCCAGTAAGCGTTGGAGGCTACGTAGACGATCTGGGGCGCCTCTCCCTCCGCCTGCCCGGCGAAGAGCACGCCCACGTAACGCTCGTGGTCCTCAAACTGAGTGTGCCAGGGGGCGACGCCGTGGAAGCTGACGTCCGGGAAGCCGTAGTACCCGTCGGAGAGGTTGGCCCGGAGGATGCGGAAGCGCTTGCGCAGAGCGATCATGAACTGGAAGAAGCGGAACATGTCCTTGTTTTTCTCCAGCATGCCCCAATCCAGCCAGCTGGTCAGATTGTCCTGGCAGTAGGCGTTGTTGTTTCCAAACTGGGTGTTGCAGAACTCGTCCCCTGCCAGGAACATGGGGATACCCCGGCTGCACATCAGCAGGGCGAAGGCGTTGCGGACCATTCGCCGCCGGAGGGTGACGATCTCCGGGTCGTCCGTTTCCCCCTCGATTCCGCAGTTCCAGCTGTTGTTGTCGTTGGCTCCGTCGGTTCCTCCCCAGCCGTTTTTCTCATTGTGCTTTACATTATAGGAATACAGGTCCCAGAGAGTGAAGCCGTCGTGGCAGGTGATGAAGTTCACGGAGGCGTTTTTCCGCTCCCCGGACTGGTAGATGTCCCGGGAGCCCACCATCCTGAGGGCGGCGGCCTGGGCGCAGCCCGCGTCGCCTTTGAGGTAGCGGCGTATGTCGTCCCGGTAGCGGCCGTTCCACTCCGCCCAGCGGTTCCAGGCGGGGAAGCTGCCCACCTGATAGAGTCCGCCGGCGTCCCAGGCCTCGGCGATGAGTTTCACGTCCCCCAGGATGGGATCGAAGGCCATGGCCTGAAGCAGGGGGGGCTTGTGCATGGGAGTGCCGTCCTCGTTCCGGCCCAGGATAGAAGCCAGATCGAAGCGGAAGCCGCTGATGTGGTAGGTGGTGACCCAGTAGCGCAGGCAGTCGATGATCATCTGGTGGACAATGGGATGGTTGCAGTTCAGGGTGTTTCCGCAGCCGCTGAAATTGTAGTACTGCCCGCAGGGGGTCAGCAGGTAGTAGATGTTGTTGTCAAAGCCCTTGAAGGAGAAGAAGGGCCCGTCCTCGTTTCCCTCCGCCGTGTGGTTGAAGACCACGTCCAAATAGACCTCAATGCCGTTTTCATTGCAGTCCTGGATGAGGCGCTTGAGCTCGTTTCCTTCCCGGTTGTACTCCAGGCCGGAGGCGTAGCTTGTGTTGGGGGCGAAGAAGCTGACGGTGTTGTAGCCCCAGTAGTTGTAGAGCTGTTCCCCGTCCACCTGCCGGGCGTCCTGCATCTCGTCGAACTCGAAAATGGGCATCAGCTCCACGGCGTTGACGCCCAGCTCCTTTAAGTAGGGAATCTTCTCCCGCAGGCCCTCGAAGGTCCCCGGGGCGGCCACGGCGGAGGACTCGTGGATGGTGAAGCCCCGGACGTGGAGCTCGTAGATCACCAGGTCCTCCATGGGGATCAAGGGGCGGGGCATGTTGCCCCAGTCGAAGTCGTCCTTGACCACCCGGGCCTTGTAGTGCTGGCCGCTGCCGTTTTTCACGCCCCACTGACTCTGCCCCGTCACCGCCCGGGCGTAGGGGTCCAGCAGGTATTTCGTCTTGTCGAAGATCAGGCCCTTTTCCACGTCCCGGGGCCCGTCCACCCGGAAGGCGTACTCGAACTCCTCGATGTTCAGCTTGAACACAATCATGGAGTACACGTTGCCGATGCGGTAGCGCTCCGGGAAGGGAAGGACGGCGTAGGGCTCCTCCTCCTCCCGCCGGAAGAGCAGCAGCTCAATGGACGTGGCCCCGTGGGAATGGATGGTGAAGTTCACGCCGCCGGGGATGGCGGTAGCGCCGTTGATCTCATAAAAGCCCGGCCGCACGTCGAACCCGTTTACGTGGTCCATGGGGATCAGGTGGATCGTGCGGGGCAGGGCCACCGCGGGGGCCTCGGAGACGGCCTCGCGGGCTGTGATGTTGTCCTGTGTTTTCACCGGGAACTCCTTCCTCGCCGGTTTGGCGGCTGTAGAATACGATCTCATTATACAACATAGCCTCAGATTTGTCATAGCTTTTTCCCGTTTTTGTGAGATTCCACAAAGTCTTTGTGGGAAAGGACGATTTATAATGAAAAACGCAGTTTCCCAAAAAATTTCCGGCGGCCTGAAAAATTTCCCGGCCCTCAGCCGTGTTGTAAGCAGAAGGGAGTGAGGAGCGTGGTTCCATTTGGTACCGATGAGACCATCAGCCGCATGGTGGCGGACTACAGCGACATGCTGCTGCGGCTGGCCAGCGCCCGCCTGGGCTCCACCGCCGACGCGGAAGACGCGGTACAGGAGGCGTTTCTGCGCCTGCTCACCGCCCGGCCCGCGTTCCGGGACCAGGAGCACGAGAAGGCCTGGCTGATCCGCACCACCCTTCAGCGCGCCGGCGACATCCGCCGCCGCGCGGAGCAGCGGAACATCCCCCTGGAGGACGTGGCCGAGCCCATGGCCCCGGAGAGCCCCGGCGAGGAACTCCGCTCCGCTGTCCGGGCCCTGCCCGAGATGTACGGGGCCGTGATCCATCTCCACTACTACGAGGGATATTCCATCAAAGAGATCGGGAAACTGCTGGGCCTGCCCGCCGCCACGGTGGGCACCCGCCTGGCCCGCGGCCGGGAGCGGCTGCGGCAGATGCTGAAGGAGGACGTTGTATGAACCGGGAAGACTACCGCAAGGCCTTTGACGAGCTCTCCTTTTCCGCGGATTTTCAGGAGCGGACGGCTGACCTGCTGCAGCAGCGCGCCCGTGAATTGGAAAAGGAGCGCATGAACATGACTTTCAGTAAAACCAAAAAGATGGCGGCGCTCATCGCCGCCTGTGTCGCCCTGCTGGCGGTGTCCGTGTCCGCCGCCTATATGTGGCTCACCCCCGCCCAGGTGGCGGAGGAGCATGACCAGCCCCTGCTGGCGGAGGCGTTCCAGGGCCCCGACGCCATTGCAATCAACGAGACCGTGGAGAGCGGGGACTTCTCCATCACCCTGCTGGGCCTGGTCACCGGGCGGAACCTGGACACGCTGAACCCGGACCTGGAGCAGGACCACACCTATTCCGTTCTGGCCCTCCGCCGCCTGGACGGGACGCCGCTGGAGAATGAGACCTTCGACTTCGGCTCCTACACCATGACCCCTCTGGTGGCGGGCTGTTCGCCTTTGGCGGTGAACAACTGGTCTCTGGACGCTTTCGCACAGGGCTTTGCCAAGGACGGCGTGTACTACTACTTGCTGGACACCCGGAGCATTGAGATGTTCGCGGACCGCACGGTCTATATGGCCTTCTACGAGGGGTTTGTCCCGAATAACGACACCTTCACCGTGGCGGAGGATGGAACAATTGCTTTTGCGGACGACTTCTCTGGGGTCCATGCCCTCTTCACCCTGCCCCTGGACCCCGCCAAGGCGGACCGGGCGGCGGCGGACGCCTTTGTGGAGTCCACCGGCATGAACGGCTGGACCAACGAGCGCTCGGACCCTGAGGGGGAATGGAATATTGAGCGCCATGAGACGGAAGACGGCGAGGAGATTTTCCTCACCCCCAAGGGAGAGCAATAACGCGAGGAACGGAAAGGACCGGCGGGAAAACCCCGCCGGTCCTTCTTATGTTCTTGGCAGCTTAAAGCAAAGTGATGCCCGCCTTCTCGCAGCCCTCGATGGTCTCCTGGTCCCACAGGCTGGCCTGGACCTCGCCGATGTGGCAGGCCCCCAGCAGCAGCATGCACACCCGGCTCATGCCGATGCCGCCGCCGATGGACTGTGGCAGTTCCCCATTCAGCAGCATTTGATGGAAGGGCAGCTTCCGCCGCTCGTCGCACCCGGCGGCGGTGAGCTGGCGGTCCATGGCCGCCGCGTCCACCCGGATGCCCATGGAGGAGACCTCAAAGGCCCGCTGGAGGGTGGGATTCCACATGAGGATGTCCCCGTTGAGCTCCCAATCGTCGTAGTCCGGGGCCCGGCCGTCGTGGCGGGCGCCGGATTTCAAGGTCTTGCCGATCTGCATGAGGAATACCGTCCGGTGCTTCCGGCAGACCTCCGTCTCCCGCTCCGCAGGCTCCAGATGAGGATAGCGGTCCTCCAGCTCCTGGGTGGTGATGAAGTACACGTCCCGGTCGGGCCGGAAGGTCAGGGCGGGGAAGTGGTTGCGCACCACGGAGGCGGTGTCGCACAGGGCCCCCACGATGTCCCGGACGGTGTCCTTGAGATACTGGAGGGTCCGGTCCTTGGGGGAGATGTGCTTTTCCCAGTCCCACTGGTCCACGTAGATGGAGTGGAGATTGTCCACCACCTCGTCCCGGCGGATGGCGTTCATGTCGGTGAAGAGGCCCATACCCACGGGGAACTCATAGCGCTTCAGGGCCAGGCGCTTCCACTTGGCCAGGGAGTGGACCACCTGTCCCTCGGTCCCCACGTCGGGGATGTCGAAGGAGACAGGGCGCTCCACGCCGTTCAAATCGTCGTTCAATCCCGTGCGCCCGTCCACGAAGAGGGGGGCGGAGACCCGGTGGAGGTTCAGCCGGAGGGTGAGGTTCCGTTGGAAGTCCTCGTGGATGAGCTCGATGGCCCGCTGGAGCTCGTTGTTGCTCAGGGGCATTTTGTATCCCTGGGGGATGGTGAGCTTGCTCATGTGATAAAACCAGTCCTTTATTCAAAATATGGAGGGGTCACAGCTTGGCGAGGCCCTCTTTCAGGCGGCGGAGGGTTTCCTCTTTGCCCAGGATGTGGCAGATCTCCACCGCGCCGCCGGGGGTCACCTGCTTGCCAGCCGCGGCGATGCGCACGGGCCACATCAGCGTGGCGTTCTTCACGCCTAAGGTTTCCGCCAGGCCGATGAGGCAGTCGTGGACGGAATCCTGGGTCCAGTCCGCCAGGGCCTCCAGGGCGGGGACGGCGGCCTCCAGCATCCGTTTGGAGACCTCGGCGTCGGTCTTGGATTTCTTATTGGTGAAGAGGGAAACATCATAGTCGGGCAGCGCGTCGAAGAAGTCCACCTTCTCCGGGATGTCCGTCAGCTTCTCGCACCGGGCCTGGAGCAGGGCGGCCACCGCCGCCGGGTCGATGGCGGGATTCTTCACGGCCTGCCGGATATAGGGCTCGGCGGTTTTGGCGAAGTCCTCGGGAGACATGGCCCGCAGATACTGGGCGTTGAAGTAGGTCAGCTTGTCGATGTCGAAGATGGCGGGGGATTTGGAAATGCCCGCGATGTCGAAGGCCTCCACCAGCTCCTCCAGAGAGAAGATCTCCTGTTCGCTGCGCTCCCCCTTGGGGGCCCAGCCCAGCAGGGCCACGTAGTTCAGCACGGCGGGAGTCAGATACCCTTCGGCGATCAAATCCTCATAGGAGGGGTCCCCGTGGCGCTTGCTCATCTTGTTGTGCTGGTCCCGCATGACGGGGGAGCAGTGGACGTAGGTGGGGATTTCCCAGCCGAAGGCCTCGTACAGCAGATTATATTTCGGGGCGGAGGAGAGGTATTCGCTGCCCCGGACCACGTGGGTGATGCCCATCAGGTGGTCGTCGATCACGTTGGCGAAGTTGTAGGTGGGCAGGCCGTCCCGCTTCAGCAGGACCTGGTCGTCCAGAGTCTTGTTCTCCACGGTGATGTCCCCGAAGGAGACATCGTGAAAGGTGGTGGTCCCCTCCTGGGGGATGCGCTGGCGGATGACGTAGGGCATGCCCGCCATGAGGTTGGCGTCAATCTCCTCCTGGCTCAGGTCCCGGCAGGGGTCCGCCGCCCGGTTGAAGTCGCCGCTGTCCTCCTCGGACTCGGCCTTCTCGCAGAAGCAGTAGTA
The DNA here is from genome assembly GCA_947244595.1 of uncultured Oscillibacter sp. Classification (GTDB taxonomy): domain Bacteria; phylum Bacillota; class Clostridia; order Oscillospirales; family Oscillospiraceae; genus Oscillibacter. The sequence continues at coordinate 11,859 of CAMXKT010000057.1, forward strand.
GGCCGCGCCCTTTTCCACCAGCAGCTTGGCGTACTTCCCGTAGAGGTCCCGCCGCTCCGACTGGATGTAGGGCCCCGTGGGACCGCCTACGTCGGGACCCTCGTCGTGGGTCAGGCCGCACTCGGCCATGGTGCGGTAGATCACGTCCGTGG
>CAMXKT010000058.1 GCA_947244595.1 uncultured Oscillibacter sp.
GGCGCCGTAGGTCTCCCCCACGGCCACCCGGCAGCCCCGGTCGCACATGGCGGTGCCCAGGGTCTCGGCGGCCAGCACGTTGCCCTGTCCGCCGATGCCGCAGACCACGATGTTCAAGGGATCGTATTTCAGCTTCATGCCTGTTCACCGCCTTCCACTTTAATGGCCCCGGAGGGGCAGAGCTTGGCGCACACGCCGCAGCCCACGCAGGTGACGGGGTCGATGAGCGCCTTGTTTTTCTTGAAGTCCCAGGTGTTGCCGGGGCAGCCCCAGACCCGGGAGCAGTACTTGTCGCAGCCGCAGCCGTCCCCGACGCACACGTCCTGGTCCACGTAGACCCGGACGGGCTTTTTGCTCCGCTCCTTGGTCATCAGCGTGGCGCAGGGCTGGCGCATGATGAGGACGTTCATCCCCGGCTGGTCCAGCATCCGGCGGAGGGTCTTCTCCGCCTCGACGACGTCGAAGGGGTCGGCCACTTCCACTTTACAGCCCACGGCGTCCAGGATCTTGGGGATGTCCATGGGCTTCACGTGGTCCCCCATGGCGGTGAGGCCCGTGCCCGGATGGGGCTGGAAGCCCGTCATGGCCGTAGCGGAGTTGTCCAGGACGATGAGGAGCATGTTGGCGTTATGGTAGGTGGCGTTTACCAGACCGGGCAGAATGGTATGGAAGAAGGTGGAGTCGCCGCACATGGTGACCACCTTCTGGTCCAGGCCGTAGTTGGTCAGCTGGCCCAGGCCCTCGGCCACGTTCACGCCGGAGCCCATGCAGTTGCAGGTCTGCCAGGCGTACTGTCCGGCAGACTGGCCCGCCATGAAGTAGCAGCCGATGTCGCCCACCACCACGCCGGGGTGCTTCTCCTGACGCATGGCCCGCTTGAGGAGGTAGAAGGTGGCCCGGTGGGGGCACCCGGCGCAGAAGCTCATCTCACGGACGGGGAGCTCCAGCTCGCCGGTGGGCTTCTTCTCGGGCAGAGCCGCGCCAGTGAGCTTGCAGATGGCGGCGGTGGTCACGTCCGGATCCAGCTCTCCCACGGCGGGCAGGGCGTCGTCCCGGCCCAGGAATTTGATGCGCAGGCCCTCCCGGCCCGCCAGGGCCTGGACGGCCCGCTCCAGGAAGGGATCCACCTCTTCCAGGATCAGGACCTCCTCCGCTCCGCGAAGCCGATTTAATATGTAGGTCTCGGGCAGGGGCCAGAGAGTCCCCAGGGACATGAAGCCGGTCTCCTTGTCCACGCCCAGGCGGCGGAGGGCCTCCTGACCGTAGAGCCGCCCGGTGCCTCCGGCGATGATGAGCTTCTTCGGGGCCTCGGGGCCCTCGTAGTGGTTGCAGGGGCTGGTCTCAAAGAGCTCCCGAAGCTGTTCCAGCTTTTGAAGGGCGGGGCCGTGCATATAGCACACGCAGACCATCCGGTCCCATTCCTTCACCCGCTCCAGGGCCCGGGGCTTCTCCGGCAGGGGTCCCAGAACCACGTTTCCCCGGCCGTGGCAGACCCGGGTGGTCACCCGGACCAGCACGATCTGGCCCACCTTCTCGCTGAGCTCGAAGGCGCAGGGGATCATATCCTTGGCCTCCTGCATCGTCGTGGGCTCCAGCAGGGGGATGCCCGCCGACATGGCCTGCCAGCGGGAGTCGAACTCGTTGGTGGAGGAGTGAGCGCTCGGGTCGTCGCTGGAGACGATGACCAGTCCTCCCTTCACCCCGGCCTGGGCGGCGCAGTGGAGCGCGTCCGCCACGCACAAAAGGCCGTTCTGCTTCACGATGCACAGGGCCCGGCCGTTGGCCAGGGACGCGCCGGTACAGGCCTGCAGGGCGCAGACCTCGTTGGTGGACCACTCCGCGTAGAAGCCCCGCTCCCGGGCGATCTTGCCCAGCATTCCCAGCACCTGGGACGAGGGAGAGCCGGGATAGGAGGCGGCGAAGTTGATCCCGGCCTCCACCGCGCCCCGCACTATGGCCTCGTTGCCCTGCATCAGGCAGATCTGACCGGGGGCGTTGGCCGTCATTGTCCATTCCATGCTGCTTGTGTCACCCTCTCTTCAGAAATCGTTTGGTTGCGCTTGTTTACTACGGCGTTTATTGTAGCACTTTAAATAGAGCAATGCAAGGGGCGGGGAAAGAAAAAAGGCGAGCCCGTGCCGGGCTTGCCTTTCCCTGAAAGCTGTGCTAAAATGTCGTTGAGCGCCAAACGGCAGGCGGTTGGTCACTCCCTTTTGGAAGGGGGTGGAGCTGAATGCGAATCACGTTACATATCGGGCGGTTCACCGTTACGATCGTTGTGAAGAGCAGAAACCGCCACCCTGGCCGGTGACGGTTTCTTCATGAAAGTAAACCACTAACCGGGGCCAACCGCCTGCCGCGGCGCCCTTCTATGTTTATTATAGGGCTCCCCCGCCCTTTTGTCAAGCCCCGGCCTTGGCCGGGGCTTGCGGCATTTCAGGAGTACTTCCTATCCAGGATCGCAATCACGTCCGCGATGGCCCCCTCCCGGGCGTCGCAGACCACCGTGGCCCCGGACTCCCGGACGACGGCGGCGGCGTTGGCGGGGGCGAAGCCCTGGTTGGCGGCCTGGAGCATGGAGAGATCATTGGCCTCGTCCCCGGCGCAGTAGACGTGCTCCATGGAGATCCCCAGCCGGGCGGCCAGGCGGCGGACCATGCCGCCCTTGCTGGCTCCCTTGATGGTCATCTCCAGCAAATGGGAGACGGAGAAAATCAGCTCGTAGTCCTCCGCCCAGCCCTGGCCGGCGAAGAAGGCAAGCACTTTCTCCAGGGTCTCGTGCTCCGCCTCGAAGAGGAGCTTCCCCAGGGGCAGGGGCACGTCCAGCAGAGAGGGGGCCTCCGTCAGCTCCGCGTGGGTCATGTGCTCGTGCTGGCGGGAAATGGCGTTGGGGCGGACCACGTGGATGATGTTGTCGATGTGGTACGCCTCCACGGCCACGCCGGGGAAGCGGTCCAGGGCCGCCTGACCCCGGTCCCGGGCGGAGGCGTCCAGCATGGCGGTTTCCAGGTATTCGCCCTTTTCAAAGTCGTAGATGGCCGCGCCGTTGCACACCACGCCGGGGGCGTTCATGGGCACGTCCCCCGCGTGGCGGAGGAAGGCCGGAAGGGCCCGGCCCGTGGCGATGGCGAAAAGCCCCCCCTGGGCGCAGAAATACTCCAGGGCCTCCCGGTTTCGCTCCGGCAGGGGCGGCAGGGGCCCGCCGGTGCGGAGGGCATCTTCCGTATAAAGAAGGGTGTTGTCAAAATCGCTGGCCAGCAGCACGCCGTCAAATTTCCCCATGAGATCAGCTCCTTACGTCGTTTAATAGCGTCCCGCCCAGTCCGCCATCAGCAGCACCGGCAGGGTCCACAGCAATAGAAACACCTCCAGCGCCAGGGGGTTCAGCAGCTCGTAGGCCCCCAGGCTGGTGAGGTAGAAGGTCAGCAGCGTCCCCGCCCAGCTTCCCAGCAGCGAGATCACCACCGCCCGGCGGACGGCCTTGCAGAGCCGGAGGCTCCCCGCCACCGTCTCCGCGTAGGGCAGCAGCCCCTCCCGGAACAGCAGGGCCCGGGGCAGGTCCCGGTCCTTCTCCGCCTCGCTGAGGGCGATGCGCTCCGAGAGGCCGGGGTACTCCATGTGTACGCCCCGGCTGAACTTCCGCTTGACGAGAGACGGGGTGATGTTGGGGTCCCGGGAAGCCAGGATGGGCTGGATGCGGCTGCGCTGCATCATCTTCAGGGCGAAGTCCACGTTCTCCGACGGGCTGTACTTCACGGCGAAGACCGCCGCCAGCTCCTTGTCCACCGCCAGAAACACGCCGGTTTTCAGGTTCACGTCCGCGGGCAGCCTCACGTTCATCTTCCGCATGAAAGAGGCGCTGCCCATCAGCACGGACTCGCCCTTGACGGTCCCGGACCAGCCCCCCTCCTCGTAGAAGCTGAAATCGTCCACCTTCTCGTAGTGTCCCCCCTCGCTGCGCACCAGGTTATTAAAGAGGCGCTCCAGGCCGGACCCGGCGGCCCGGGCCATAGATGCCGCCAGGGAGACGGCCCGCTCCTGGGTCTCGCCGTAGAGCTTCCTGCCGTTGAGCTGGACGGCCCCCGGGGGAAAGAGGTCCGAGTCGGTAACGATCATCCGCCGCCGGGCGCTGATCTTCCGGGCCCCGGACCAGCCCGCCACGGCGCAGCCGGTCTTTTGCAGGTGCTCCGACAGCTTGGACCAGGGCAGAGCCCAGCACAGGGGCAGGGAGAACGTGGCCGCCGCCGGGAGGATGGCGGAGAGATTCAAAAGGAAGTCCCCGCCCCGCTCCTGCCCCGCGGAGCTCAAGGCCGCGAAGACCAGGGAGGCCGCCAGGAAAACGGGCGTCAGCGCCGTCTGCCAGAGAGTGGCCTCGTCGTTCCGGGCGGCGGTGGTGAAGAAGCCGTGGACGGACCCCCGCTGCTTGCAGGCCCCCTGGAGCGTACCGGTGACGTGATAGGGCGGGTCCTCGTCCAGGGAGGCGGCCCGGAGCATGTCGTAATTTCCCTTGCTCTCCCGGCGGACGCCCCACTGGGCGAACACCAGGGCCAGACAGCTGACGGAGGCGTAGGGCATGATCCCGCCGGGCTCCCGGCGCAAAAGCCGGGCGGCGCAGTCCAGCGCCGAGACCAGGGCAGAGAGGGAGACCAGCAGCTCCGCCACGCAGCGGCGGCGCAGCAGCATGCCGAAGCCCTTGATAAACACATGGCGGCACAGCAGGGCCGTCAGCCCCAGGCAGACCAGCAGAACGGCGCACTGGACCTCCCGGTCCCCGGACCAGTAAGGCACCTTCACCTGATACCGCTCCAGAAGCAGAAACAGCGTGGGGGGCAGGGCCGTGACCAGGGGCAGGAGCACCGTGTGCCTGCGGCGGATATAGAGCTGCCGGGCGTCGTGGGCCGCCTCCCAGAGGGTGGGCTCCGGGCCGATGGGCTCCGGGTCGGGCTCGGGCTCCGGTTCCGGCGGCGGGGGGAGGGTTTCCGTCTCTTCCAGGGGCTTCCGGGAGAACAGGCCCCGTTTCGGGGGCAGGATGGGCTCCCGGGCCTCCTCCATCACCGCGTCAACGGTGCTGCCCACCACGTCTTCCAGAGAGATGGGTTTGGGGTGGGGGATGTTCAGCCGGGCCACGTTGGCCTCCGCCGCCTGTTCGGCCTCCCGTATGGGGTCCGGCGTCTCGGGGGTCTCCGGCGGCGGGGGCGGCTCCTGGGCGGCGGGAGGCGTTTCCTCCTCCGGGGGCTCCGGGACGGGGGGCGTTTCCGGCTCCTGGGGAGTCGTTTCGTCCTCCGGGGGCTCCGCCGGAGCGGAGGGCGCAGGCTGGGCTTTCTCCGTGTCTCGGAGCAGGTGCTGCTCCAGGCTGCCGCCGTACTCCGCCAAGATCTCCTCCAGGGAGTAATCGTCCTCCGGCGCGGGGGCGGAAATGTTGTTGTCGTCCTTCGGGGTCATGGGGTTCCCTCCTTAAAAGGGGATGGGGTTGTTCGTTACAGTCTCTGTCTTACGGCTTCATAAAGAAGGATGGCCGCGGCGGCGGAGGCGTTCAGGGAGTTGAGCTTCCCCCGCATGGGGATGCTGACCAGGAAGTCGCAGCGCTCGGCCACCAAACGGCCCATGCCGCTGCCCTCGCTGCCGATGACGATGGCGGCGGGGCCCTTCAGGTCCGCGTCATAGAGGGCCGTGGTCCCGTCCGCCGCCGTGCCGAAGACCCAGATTCCCCGCTTCTTCAAGTCGTCCAGCAGAGCCGGGAGATTGGGCACCCGGGCGACAGGCACGTGGGCCACCGCCCCGGCGGAGGTCTTGGCCACCACCGCCGTGAGCCCGGCGCTGCGGCGCTTGGGGATGATGACCCCGTGGGCCCCGGCGCACTCCGCCGTCCGGATGACGGCCCCCAGGTTGTGGGGGTCCGACAGCTCGTCGCAGACCACCAGCAGGGGGGCCTCCCCCTTGGTCTCCGCCGCCTGGAGGATATCCTCCACCGTGGCGTACTCCCGGACGGCGCTGAGTGCGATGACGCCCTGGTGGGCGTGGGTGCGGCTCATGGCGTCCAGCTTCCGCTTGTCCGCCTCCACCACCACGGCCCCGGCGGCCCGGGCCTTGGAGGCGATGTGGCCCAGGGTCTTGTCCGTCTCGCCCTTCTGGAGGTAGATCTTGTCAATGGCCGTCCCGGCCCGGAGGGCCTCGACGACGGCGTTCCGGCCCTCGATGATCCCGTCGGCCTCGGGGGCGGTGGGTCTGCGGTCTTCCATGGGAGCGCCTCCTTGGTAAAAATTTTGTCGATACGGTATTTAGTATACCATAGGCCGGGAGGATAATAAAGCGGGAATTTACAGAAACTTCATGAGAAACTTTGGGAAACCGCCTTGTGAGTTTCCAGGTTCTGTGATATACTGCCATATGATTTTGCCGAGTGTTGCCTTTTGACAAACACGCGCGCTTTCCCCCGAAAGGAGCGATTCCATACATGGACCAAAACAACAACAAGAAAAAGCCGGACCAGAACAAAAACAGCAACTGGCGGGGCTTTATCCACCTGGTCTGCTGGGCCGTGCTGCTGGCCGTGCTGGTGAGCTACGCCACCACCTACATGACCAGCATGGGCCATCAGGCAAGCTCCGTAGAGCTGGAGTACAGCGCGTTCCTGGACATGCTGGACGCCGGAGAGGTGGACGGAGTGGACTTTGACAACAGCGAATCCATCCTCATCATCACCCCGGAGGACGGGTATGTCTACACCAACCCAGAGGGGATGAAATTCACCAAGGCCACCCTGGAGGACGGGACCGTCGTCTATACCCGGACGGATGAAGAGGGCCGGGAGCTGAAGCTGTCCCTGGAGCTGTTCGCCGTGCGGCTGGAGTCCTATGACGCCGTGGTGGAACGGGTCCGGGCGGTCAGCGAGTCCCCGGCCCGGCAGGGCAAAGAGCCCATCCGCATCAACCAGGACTATCAGCCCCCCATGAGCCCCATTTTGCTGTTCCTGGTAAACCTGGCTCCCTTCTTCATCATCATCCTGGTGATGAGCCTCGTCATGAACTGGATGGCCAAAAAGGGCATGGGCGGCATCGGAGGCATCGGAGGCGTGGGGAAATCCAACGCCAAGGTCTACATGGAAAAGCAGACCGGCGTCACCTTCCGGGACGTGGCGGGCCAGGACGAGGCCAAGGAGTCCCTGACGGAGATCATAGACTTCCTCCACAACCCCGGGAAGTACACGGAGATCGGCGCGAAGCTGCCCAAGGGCGCGCTTTTAGTGGGCCCTCCGGGCACCGGCAAGACGCTACTTGCCAAGGCCGTGGCGGGAGAGGCCAACGTGCCCTTCTTCTCCATCTCGGGCTCCGACTTTGTGGAAATGTTCGTGGGCGTAGGCGCGTCCCGGGTCCGGGACCTCTTTAAGGAGGCCAGCAAGGTGGCCCCCTGCATCGTCTTCATCGACGAGATCGACACCATCGGCAAATCCCGGGACAACCGCATGGGCGGCAACGACGAGCGGGAACAGACCTTAAACCAGCTCCTGGCGGAGATGGACGGCTTCGACCCCACCAAGGGCGTCATCCTCCTGGCGGCAACCAACCGCCCGGAGGTGCTGGACCAAGCCCTCCTCCGCCCCGGCCGCTTCGACCGGCGCATCACCATCGACCGGCCCAACCTGGCGGGGCGCATCGCCACGCTGGAGGTCCACACCCGGAACATCAAGCTGGGGGAGGATGTGAACCTGAAGAAGGTGGCCCTGGCCACCGCCGGCTGCGTGGGCGCGGACCTCGCCAACCTCGTAAACGAAGCGGCCCTCCGGGCCGTGCGGAAGGGCCGGAAGCTGGTGAGCCAGGAGGACATGCTGGCCGCCTTCGAGCTGGTCATCGCCGGCACGGAGAAAAAGGGCAGCGTCCTGACGGAGTTCGAGAAGAAGCTGGTGGCCTACCATGAGGTGGGACACGCCATGGTGGCCTACAAGCAGAAGAACACCGAGCCGGTGCAGAAGATCACCATCGTGCCCCACACCCAGGGCTCCCTGGGCTACACCCTGCTGATGCCCGAGGAGGACAAGACGGAACTCCGGACGAAGGAAGAGCTGATGGCCAAGATCACCGTCTCCATGGGCGGCCGGGCCGCGGAGGAGGTGGTCATGGACACCATGACCAACGGGGCCTCCCAGGACATCCAGGACGCCACGAATGTGGCCCGGAACATGGTGGCCATGTTCGGCATGAGCGAGGAGTTCGGCATGATGGCCCTGGCCTCCCGGCGGAACCAGTACCTGGACGGGGGCTACGGCATGGACTGCGCCCAGGACACCGCCGCCCGGATGGACAAGGCCGTGAAGGTCCTGCTGGACGAGGCGTACAAGACCGCCGTGGAGGTCATCCGGGAGAACCGGGAGGACATGGACAAGGTGGTGGCCTACCTTCTGGAGAAGGAAACCATCACCGGCGCGGAGATGGTGGCCATCATCGAGGGCCGGGACCCCGCCCTGGTGGAGAACCCCTACGCCTCCACCCGCCCGCCGGAGATCGAGCCGGCGGCCAAGAAGGTCCACATGATCTCTGAAAAGATCCTGGCCCCGGGGGAAGAGCCGGAGGCGTCCCCCGCGCCGGAGGCGTCCCCCGCGCCGGAGGCGTCCCCCGCGCCGGAGGCGGCCGGGTCCGCCCCGGAGTCCGAAGAAAGCGGAGAGGAGAAGCGTGATGATCCGTAAAGCCGCCGCCGCCGACCTGACCGGAATCGGGGAGATTTACGAGGCGATTTTCGATAAGGAGGACCAGGGCCCCGTCTACACCAACTGGCTCCGGGGCACCTACCCCACCGTGGACAGCGCCCGGCAGGTGCTGGAGGCCGGGACGCTGTACGTGGGCGAGGAGGTTGGCGTCCTCTGGGGCGTGGTGAACCTCAATGGGGTCCAGCTCCCCGAGTACGACCAGATTCCCTGGTCCGTCCCGGCGGAGCGGGAGGAGGTGGGGGTGATCCACACCCTCTGCATCCACCCCGCCCAGTCCGGGAAGGGTCACGCCAAAGAAATGGTGGCCTTCTGCGAGGAGACCGCCCGGGCCCAGGGCAAGACGGTCATCCGCCTGGACACCTGGGAGGGAAACGCCCCCACCAACCACCTCTATCCCTCCCTGGGCTACCGCTTTGCCGGAAGCACGGAATTTTTCTTCCAGGGGTACATCCACGAGATTCTGAACTGCTACGAGAAAAAGCTCTAAATCCCACGCCCTCCGGTCCTTGACAACCGGGGGGCGTTTTTTTACAATGAAGGGGTACACTACTCATCATGGAGGTCTTCTTATTATGAAACGTTCCGCAGGTATCCTCCTGCCCATTTTTTCCCTGCCCTCGGAGTACGGCGTCGGCTCCCTGGGGGCGGAGGCCCGGGCCTTCGCCAACTTCCTCCAGGACGCGGGCCAGTCCTGGTGGCAGATTCTCCCCGTGGGCCCCGCCGGAGCCGGGGACTCCCCCTACGCCAGCGAGTCCACCTTCGCCGGGAATCCCCTATTCATCGGCCTGGACCTGCTGGCCAAGGACGGCCTGCTGACGGAAGAGGAGCTGGCCTCCGTCCGGGTCCCCGCCGGGGATCAAATCGACTACGCCGCTTTGAAAAAGAGCCGGGAACCCCTGCTGCGCAAGGCCTTTTCCCGGGTCAGCGGCGAGGCGGCGGAGGCCGCCCGCTCCTTCGCCGAGGAGCGCCCCTGGGTCCGGGAGTACGCCCTGTACCGGGCCGCCAAGCGGCACTTCGGGGATCTGCCCTGGTTCCAGTGGCCCGACGAGGGCCTCCGCCGTCACGAGCCCGAGGCCGTGGAGCGCTGGCGGGTGGAGCTGGCGGAGGAAGTGGCCTTCCAAACCTGCGTCCAGCACTGGTTCTTCACCCAGTGGGCGGCGCTGAAAACCTACGTCAACGACCTGGGGCTGGGCCTCATCGGGGACCTGCCCATCTACGTGTCCCTGGACTCCGCCGACGTGTGGAGCGAGCGGAAGGAATTCCTCCTGGACGGGGAGGGAAAACCCTCCAAGGTGGCCGGAGTCCCGCCGGACTACTTCTCCGAGGACGGCCAGCTCTGGGGGAATCCCCTCTACGACTGGGAGGCCATGAAGCGCAACGGCTTCGGCTGGTGGATCCGCCGGGTAGAGGGCGCCTCCAAGCTCTTCGACGTGATCCGCATCGACCATTTCCGGGGCCTGGAAAGCTATTGGGCCGTCCCGGCGGAGGCCAAGACCGCCCGGGAGGGAACCTGGGAGAAGGGCCCCGGCATGGACCTTCTGGGCGTGCTGTCCTCCTGGTTCCAGGGCATCGCCTTCATCGCCGAGGACTTAGGCATCCTCACCGACGGGGTCCACCGCCTCCGGGAGGAGTCGGGTCTTCCGGGGATGAAGGTGTTGGAGTTCGCCTTCTCGGACCCCTCCAACGCCTACCTGCCCCACAACTACCAGCCCCACTGCGTCTGCTACACCGGCACCCACGACAACGACACCGCCGCCGGGTGGTACGCCTCCGCCCCCAAGCGGGAGCGGGCCTTCGCCGAAAAGTACCTGGGCGCCTCCGGGGCGGAGGAGGTCCGGCAAGCCCTGCTGCGGGCGGGCCAGGGCAGCGTGGCCGAGCTGTTTGTTGCCCAGATGCAGGACTACCTGGGTCTTGGCAGCGAGAGCCGGATCAACGTCCCCGGCGTGGGGTCCGGCAACTGGCGCTGGCGGCTCCTGCCCGGCCAGGCCTCGGCGGAGCTGGCGGAGGAAATCCGCTCACAGACCTCCTTCTACGGCCGCTGCCCCTGGATCCCGGAGCCGGAGGAAACGGCGCAGGAAGAGACCGTCGAAATCGATAAAGAAAAGATCTGATTTTGGGCGAAACGCCAAAATTTTACGCAAAGTTTGCGTTTTGGTCATTCCGCCGATTCCCCGCGCGTGCTGTTCACATATATAATCAGAGCGGAACATAGGATTGACCGTCCGGCCCCGAGGCCGGACGCGGAAGTGAGGAGCATCTGCATGGATATTTTTTCCCTGTTCACCCTCTGCGGCGGCCTGGCCTTCTTCCTCTACGGCATGACCACCATGTCCAAGAGCCTGGAGAAGATGGCCGGCGGCCGGCTGGAGCGGCTGTTAAAGCGCATGACCTCCAATCCCATGAAGGGCCTGCTCCTGGGCGCGGGCATCACCATCGCGGTCCAGTCCTCCTCGGCGGTGACGGTGATGCTGGTGGGCCTGGTGAACTCCGGCGTCATGGAGCTGGGGCAGACCATCGGGGTCATCATGGGCTCCAACGTGGGCACCACGCTGACGGCCTGGATCCTCTCCCTCACCGGCATTGAGAGCGAGAGCATTCTGCTGAACCTGCTGAAGCCGGAGAACTTCGCCCCCCTCTTCGCCCTGGCGGGCATCCTGCTGATCATGGGCTCCAAGCGCCAGCGGCGGCGGGACATCGGGCGCATCCTCATCGGCTTCGCCATTTTGATGTCTGGCATGGAGATGATGAAAAACTCCGTCAGCCCCCTGGCGGATATGCCGGGCTTCTCGGACCTGCTGACGGCCTTCCGCAACCCCCTGCTGGGCGTGGCCGTGGGCGCGGTGTTCACCGGGGTCATTCAGTCCTCGGCGGCCTCCGTGGGCATTCTGCAGGCCCTGGCCCTCACCGGGTCCATCACCTACGGCGTGGCCATCCCCATCATCATGGGCCAGAACATCGGCACCTGCGTCACGGCGCTGATCTCCTCCATCGGGGTCTCCCGAGGGGCTAAACGGGTGTCCGTCATCCACATCGCCTTCAACATCGTGGGCACGGCCATCGGGCTGATCCTCTTCTGCGGAGGGGACCTGCTGTTCCACTTCCCCTTTATGGATTCCGCCGTGGGAGCCGTGGGCGTGGCGTTGTGCCACACGATTTTCAACGTGGGCACCACCGCCCTGCTGCTGCCTTTCTCCCGCCAGCTGGAATGGCTGGCCCGGGCGGCTGTCAAGGAAGAGGACAAGAC
>CAMXKT010000059.1 GCA_947244595.1 uncultured Oscillibacter sp.
ACTGGGCGATCTCGTTGGTGTGGTGGGGGAAGGCGTTGTCCACGCCGCCGCAGTGCAGGTCCAGGTACTCCCCGTTGTACTTCATGGAGATGCCGGAACACTCGATATGCCAGCCGGGATAGCCCACGCCCCAGGGGGAATCCCACTTGAGGGCCTGATCCTCGAACTTGGACTTGGTGAACCAGAGGACGAAGTCGTTTTTGTTCCGCTTGTTGGAGTCCTCCTCCACGCCCTCCCGGACGCCCACGGCCAGATCGTCTTCATCGTGGTCGTTGAAGATGTAGTACCGGGCCAGCTTGGAGCTGTCGAAGTACACATTCCCTCCGGCAAGATAGGCGTAGCCGGTGTCCACCAGCTTGGAGATGATTTTGATATACTCGTCGATGCACCCGGTGGCAGGCTGGACCACGTCGGGGGTCTTGATGTTCAGCTTCCGGCAGTCGTCGAAAAAGGCGTCGGTGTAGAATTTCGCAATGTCCATCACCGTCTTGTTTTCCCGCTTGGCCCCCTTGAGCATTTTGTCCTCTCCGGTGTCCGCATCGCTGGAGAGGTGCCCCACGTCCGTGATATTCATGACCCGGTTCACGTCGTACCCGGCGAAACGAAGGTACTTCTCCAACACGTCCTCCATGATGTAGGACCGCAGGTTGCCGATGTGGGCGAAGTGGTAGACGGTCGGGCCGCAGGTGTACATCTCCACCCGGCCGGGAGTGTGGGTCTTGAACTCCTCTTTTTTGTGGGTCGCGGAATTGTATAGATACATGGTTTCATCCTCCATTTTATGGGGCCGTCTCCGGCGGCCCTCTTTTTACGGGTTCACGCTACGCGGGCCGCCGTTTGGGGGAGCCCCCCAGGGCCTGTTTCAGCTCCTCCACCTGTTTAGCCAGCCGCTCCAGCTCCTCCCGCACCGGGTCCTGGACGCTGATCTGATCCACATCGTCGGCGTAGTACACGGGGCAGCCGTTCATCCGGACGATCCGGGCGGGAACGCCCACGGCGGTGCACCCCGGCGGCACTTCCCGCAGTACCACCGCTCCGGCGGCAATGCGGGCGTTGTCCCCCACCTTGAAGGGTCCCAGCACCCGGGCCCCGGAGCCCACCATCACGTTATCCCCCAAGGTAGGGTGGCGCTTCCCCTGGTCCTTCCCGGTGCCCCCCAGGGTGACCCCCTGGTAGAGCAGGCAGTCGTCTCCGATCTCGGCGGTCTCGCCGATGACGACCCCCATCCCGTGGTCGATGACCAGCCGCCGTCCGATGGTGGCGCCGGGATGGATCTCAATGCCGGTTTTCTTCCGGGCGTGCTGGGAGATCCAGCGGGCCAGGAAATACCGGCGGCGCAGATACAGCCAGTGGGCCGCCCGGTGCCACAGCAGGGCGTGGACGCCGGGGTAGAGGAGGAAGACCTCCAGCTTGCTCCGAGCGGCGGGGTCCCGCCGCTGATAGGCGGCCAGCAGGCCGCCCAGGCGAGTCAAATACATCACTCATCACTCCTTGCCGGACCGGGAGGAGCAGTGAAAACGCCTCCCGTACCGAAGTACGAGAGGCGACGAATCGCGGTTCCACTCTCATTTATCACTCAAGGGGCCCTTGACGGGGGCCGGGCGGAGGGTCTCCCCTCCCGCTCACGGACGCACTTCGCGGCTCCCTCCGCAGGCGCGCTTGCAGCCGGTGACGCGCCCTCTCTGTTCTTTGGGTTGACCCTTACTCTTTCCGATCATCGCGGTATTCACTTGACTCTTTCAGTATATTAGCAGGACTTGTCCCCGGTGTCAAGATCTATCTTCTCCGCTATTCCTCGGCCTTGAGCTGATAACCCAGCTCCTGGACCCTCTGGCGGATCTGCTCCTGGCGCACGCCGGTGGAGTCGTAATCCACCGCCACGCATCCCCGGTCGCTGAGGCTGACGGAGGTGACGCCGGGCAGCATGTCCAGCCCCTGCTTCAACAGCTTTTCGTCGTGCTTGTCCCCGGCGTTCTCCAGGGAAAAATAAGTGCTCAAATGGGCCATGGGAATCTCTCCTTTACAACGTTTGGAGTAGTTTTCCCACGGCGCTCTTTTTCATTCTCAGGCCTTCTCCTCCGGCTTTTTTTCCAACTGGGCGGACAGCTCCTTCAAATCCGCCCCCGTCTGATCCAGCGCCCGCGGCAGCTGGCTGAGCGTCACCTCGATCTTCCGCAGCTCGCCGTTCACGTGCCCGGAGGTGGCCTCAAAGGCGCTCACCAGCCGCTGATACTGGTCTTGGAACTCCCTCAGCGTCCGGCGGGTCTGGGCGGCGGCCTCCTCCTCCAGATCGTCGGCCCGCTTCCGGGCTTCGCACTCGATGGCTCCCAGGCGCTCCCGGAACCGGGCGTAGGCCTCCGCGTCGGGCTTGAGGGCGTCCCGCTCCGCGGTCAGCCGGGCCGCCTCCTGCTCCAGGGCCCGCAGGGGCTCCAGATCCGCCCGGGCGGCGCTCTCCGTCTCCAGCTTCTCCCGGAGGCGGTCCCGCTCCTCCGTCAGCTCCTCCACTTGGGCCCGGAGGCGCTCCAGCTCCGCCGCCCGCTCCTCCGCCTGAGCGCGGAGGGCCGCGTTTTCCTCCTCCAACTCCCTCTGGGCGGCGGCGGCCTTTTCCGAGGACTGCTCCAGATACCGTACCACGTCCTGCTTGTCAAACCCGCCGAAGGCAACGCTTTTAAAGGAATAATTTTCCATAAGGCCACCGCTTCCTCTCAAGATTTCCACTTGATTCTACCACAGCCGGCGGCATTTTACAAGGGGCATCCTTTTATCCCCGGCTGTTCCCTTTCACTCGTCCCGCGGTCCCATTTAAGTCCCCCTCAACGACAGGTGTCCTGGTACTCCGAGGGGGACATCCCCACCAGCTTCTTGAAGGTGGCGGAAAAGTGGGTGATGTCCCGGTAGCCCACCTGCTCCGCCACCTCGTAGACCTTCACCCGGCAGTCCCGCAGCAGCTCCATGGCCTTGTGAATGCGGTAGCGGGTCAGGTAGTTCAGCAGCGTGTAATCCGTCTCCTTCTTGAAGGTGTGGCTCAGGTGCCCCTCGCTGAGCCCCAGGTGCTGGGCAATGGCCCCAATACCGATATTGGGATCGTTGTAGCGCTCCCCGATGTAGTCCATGGCCTCCAGCACGTATTTGCTCTTATCCCCCTTTTTCAGACCGGGGAAGGACCGCTCCGTCTCCCCTGCCCCCTGGGCCGAGCCCATCCGCCGCCGCAGGGCGGCGACCGCCCGCTCCAGGTCCCCGTCGTGGAAGGGTTTGAGCAGGAAGTCCACCGCCCCCAGGCGCAGGGCGCTCTGGGCGTAGGTGAAGCTATCGTAGGCTGTGAGAATGATGACGTAGGCGTTATTCCCCCGCTCCCGCAGCTGCCGGAGCATCTCGATGCCGTCCATCTGGGGCATTTTCAGATCCGTAATGATCAGCGAGGGGTCCAGCCGTTCCACGGCGTCCAGGGCCTCCAGGCCGTTGGCGGCCTCGCCCACCACCACGCAGTCCATAGCGGCCCAGTCCACCGCCAGGACGATGCCCTTTCGGATCATCTCCTCGTCCTCCACTACCAGGACCTTCAGCATGTCTCTTCCTCCCTCCGCCGGACCGGCAGGGCCGCCGTCACCGCGGCCCCCGACCGCTCGTTTTCCAGGAACAGCCCGCAGCCGTCCCCGTAGTACTTGGTCAGAATCGTGTTCACGTTGTAGAGACCCAGGTGCTTCCCGGCGGGTCCCCGGCTGTGGTAACGGCCCACCGCCAGATCCGGCGGAAGACCGGAGCCGTTGTCCCGCACGGTAATGCGGAGCATGCCCGCCTCTTCCCGGGCCGTCACCTCCACCGCGCCGTCTTCCACGCCCTCCAGGCCGTGGAGGACGGCGTTCTCCACCAGGGGCTGGAGGATCATCTTGGGAATCAGGCAGTCCCGCAGGCGCTCCGGCACGTCCAAATGGAAGGCGAAGGCCCCGGACATACGGATCTTCTGAATCTCGATGTAGCGCTCCAGGATCTCCGTCTCCCGGCCCAGGGGGACGAACTCCTCAGGGGAGATGCAGAAGCGCAGGATATCCGCCAGGTTGGTGGACATCACCGCCACCTGGGGCACCTTGTTGATCTTGCTGATCCACTTCATGGTGTCCAGGGTGTTGCAGAGGAAGTGGGGGTTCAGCTGGGCCTGGAGCATCCGAATCTGAGCCTGATTCAGCTCCCGCTGATTGGCCACCAGCGCCTCCTGGTTCCGCTTCAGGGCCTCCACCATCTCGTTGAACCGCCGGGCCAGCTCGCCCAGCTCATCTTCCCGCTCCGCCGGAACGCAGACGTCCAAATTATTGTGTTCCACCTCGCCGATGCCCTGCCGCAGCCGCTGGATGGGGCGGAACATCTGTCCGCTGAGCTTGAAACTCATCAGCACGGACAGGGCCACGCACACCACCGCGCAGCCGAAGCTGACGGTGTACAACAGCCGCATGGTCTCCCCGGTGAAGGTCTGGGGCCGCCGGAGGATCAAATTCAGTCCGCTGGCCTCATGGCGGGCCGCCGCGTACTGAAAGCCCTCCTCCGGGTCGTCCAAGGACCGTCCGGCCAGCAGGCGGCTCCGGAGCCGGGGGGCCAGCGTCTCCGCCAGGGCGGGCTGGCCGCAGTACACCGGCCGCCAATGGGCGCTGAGGAGGATCAGCTCGTTCTGCGCGCCGTATTTGTCCTCCAGCAGCTGGCGGAAATCGTCGTAGTACAGGCTGATCAGAAGATAGCCCACCGGACGGCCCATGCCGTCCCTCAGCCGCGCCGCGCCCTGGAGCAGCGGCCCGGCGGTGTCCGCCGCGTCCTCGCAGGCCGTGAAGCGCGGGGGCTCCCCCTCTTCCGACGCGGCGTACAGCGCCCCCCACTCCGGGGACAGGCGCTCCTCCAAGGGGTCCCGCCGGGTGGAGTACCGCCGCACGCCCTGGAGGTCGTACAGGGCGAAGGCCCCATAGCTCCGGGCCTCCCGGGTAGCGTTGAACAGCTCGTTGTTCACCAGGGTATCTTCCTCCGCCCGGCCGGTCAGGGCCTCCGCGATGATGGGATTCCCCTGGAGCCGCTCCGCGGCCTGGGTAAACGCGCCGAAGGCCCCGTCCAGGGACCGGGAGACCAGATCCAGCTGCTCCGCCGTCTCCCGCTCCGCGTCCCCCGCCAGACGAAGCCGGAAAATCTGCAGCAGCATGGCGGAACAGGCCAGCAGGGGGATCAGGGACGCCGCCAGGAACCCGGCGAACAGCCTCCTGCGGAAGGAGGGCTTTGTCACGCGGCTCATGTCCCCTCCTTCTCTTCCAGGTAAAAGGCCCAAGTCATCAGCAGCCCGTCCCGGCGGCCGCTGGCCCGTTCCACATCATAGTCTACCAAAGGGACGTCCTCCAGCGCCGGCAGCTCCCCGGCGGGCTCCACGTCCCCCCGGACGGAGCGGCGGCAGAACTGCTCCGCCAGCAGCCGCTGCACCGCCTCGCTGACGGTGAAGTCCAGAAAGGCCCTGGCGTTTTCCTCGTGGGCGGCTCCCCGGATCAGGGCGCTGGCGTCCGGGACGCAGCTGGTGCCCTCCTCCGGGTACACCAGGGCCACGTCGTCCCCGGCGGCGATGCGCTTCAGGGCCGTTTCCTCCAGGGTCACCCCCACCAGGGCCCCGCCCCCGGCCACGGCTCCCAGCACCTCGCCGGAGCCCTCCAGCTGCCGCCCGGCCAGATTTTCCGCGAAGGCCTGGAGCAGCGCCTCCTCCTCGCCGTCCACCGCCAGCAGGAAGGTCCCCAGAGCGGTGAAGCCGGAGCCGGACACCGCCGGATCGGCGAAAGCGATCCGCCCCCGGAGCGCCGGGTCCAGCAAGTCCCGCCAGCCCGTCACCTGCCCGGGCCGCATCAGCTTGGTATTGTAGACCAGCACCACCGGCAGGGCGGAGAAGGGGGTCCACAGGTCCTCCCCGTCCCGGAAGCGGGCCTGGATCTCCTCCGCCTCTCCGCAGGCGTAGGGGGCGAAGCAATCCCGGTAGGAGGCCAGGCTCTCCACGCCGCCGCCGAACATCACGTCCGCCGCCGGGTGGTCCGCCTCCGCGCGGACGCGCTCCAGAAGTTCGTTGGTCCCCCCGGCCACCACGTCCACCCAAATGCCGGTGCGCTGCTCGAACTCCTTGACAATGGGCCAGTACACCTCCTCCTTGTGGGAGGTGTAGATCACCAGCCGGTCTTCCTCCGCCGGGGCGCAGGCGGCGGTCTCCGGCGCTTCCGCCCCGCAGCCCGCCAGCATCAGCAAGGCGCACAGCGCCGCCGCCAGACGTTTCCTCCTCACCGCGGGCCTCCTTTCCAGGCGTTTTGCCTTTGTCTATCTTGGCTTACAGTATACCACATCCGGCGGGACCGTTTCATCCAAATCCGACAAAAATCTCAGGGAGAAACAAAAAAACGCAGATTTGTCCCCTGTTATTTTCTGCCAGCCCCCTGTACAATAAAGATAATGGCGCAGAAGTAAACGCGCCGGGTTTTGTCCAAAATACCGAAGGAGGATTTGTCATGAAAAGAATCTCTGCACTGCTGCTGACCCTGGTCATGCTGTTCGCCCTGACCGCCTGCGGCGGAGGGAACGGCGGCGCGACGCCCCCCGCCGACAGCACGCCTCCCGCCCAGACCGGCGGAGACGCCGCTCCCGCCCCTAAGGACGAGACGCCCGCCCCTGCGGACGACGCGAACCTAACCGAAACCCAGAAGATCATCAAAGAGGCCGAGGGCATGAGCCTGGAGGACCTGGCCAAAAAGGCCATCGAGGAATCCAACGGTAAGATGTTCTACGGCGTGGGCAACTCCAGCCGCGGCAAGAGCGCCCTGCCCCTGTTCATCGAGTACCTGCAGTCCATCGACTCCAGCTACAATATGGAGTTCGAGTGGCAGCAGCCCAAGAACAACAAAATCTTCGACCAGCTCACCGCCGACTCTCTGAAGGACACCGGAACCTTCGCCATGACCCTGATCCAGGACGGCAACCAGATCGAGAGCAAAATGGTCCAGACCGGTATCCTGGACACCTTCGTCCCCAAGGAGTGGGCCGAGGCCAACGGAACCACCGCCGACGCCTATGACGGCTATCTGGCCCTGCAGACCCTGAACAAGGTCTTCATGTACAACAACACCGGATCCAAGTCCTATGACAACTGCTGGGACTTCGTGGCCGAGGGCGAACACGGCCTGTACATGGACATTGACTCCGAGATCGTGGGCAAGAACTTCCTGTACATGCTCACCGAGGACACCTACGCCGGCTGGCTGAAGGACGCCTTCAACGCCCTGAGCGCCGACGAGCAGGCCTACTTCCAGCCCACCATCAAGGCCATGGAGTCCGAGGCCGCCGACCTTGGCCTGGGCGCCGACGGCGCGTACGCCCTGGCCTGGATCAAGCTGTGGGTGGAGTCCTACAACGCCCAGACCGACGACGGCCCCATCTGCAACACCCTGGTAGACAAGTCCGCCACCGACCAGTTCGGCCTGCTGGTGTACTCCAAGCTGCGCTCCGTGGAGGAGTCCAGCTCCGTTTCCGTCAACAACATCAATGTGGCCGCCTATGACGACGGATACACCGGAATCGGCGGATATGGCTACTGCCACTACCTGTTTGTCACCGACAACTCTCCCCTGCCCTGGACCGCCTGCGCCTTCATCGCCTACATGACCGAGACCGTGGACGGCTTCTCCGCCTGGGGCAAGGACATGGGCGGCTACTCCTCCAACCCCACCGTGGCTGAGGGCACCGAGGCCCAGTACGGCCACTCCAAGGGCGGCATGGCCGAGGACGGAACCACCGTGGAATTCGAGGCCAAGAACGACCGGGGCTATGACTGGTGGACCACCGACGGCAAGCTGGTTCTGGAGGATCCCGAGTACTGCGCCTCCGTCTCCTTCACCGTGGGCAGCTGGATTGAGATGCTGACCAAGTACTCTGCCGGTTAATTTCTGAATCCCCAATCCCTTACGCAAGACCCAAGCAGGTCCGGGGGGCGCGGACGCGCGCCCCGGACCTCTCTTAATACCCCGGAACGTTAGGAGGAGTGCTACCATGAACGAACCCACCGCCCTCCGGGCCAGCAAGTCCACCATCTTCCTCAACAAAGTCAAGACCTTTTTCTCCAAGCCCCACAACGTGATCCTGGTGCTGATGGGCATCGTGCTGACGGTGACCACCGTGGCCCCCATCATCGCCATCGTGGAGGACACCTTCAAGATCCACCCAGGCACCATCGACGCCCACCTCACCGGGCAGGCGGCGGGCTACACCGTGGTGAACTATGTGGACCTCTTCACCAGCCGCTTGGCCAGGACGAACCTCTGGACCCCCCTGCTGAACACCGTCCTGCTGGCGGTGGGCACCTGCGTGGTGTCCATCTTGTTTGGCGGCGTGTTCGCCTTCCTGATCACCAGGACCAACCTGGCCTGGCGGAAGTACCTCAGCTCCATCTTCATCTTCCCCTACATCATGCCCCAGTGGACCTTAGCCGTGGTGTGGCAGAACCTCTTCAACTCCAACGCCGTCACCGGTACGTCCAACGGCCTCCTGGCCGCCACGGCGGGGATCAACATGCCCCTCTGGTGGTGCCAGGGTCTCTTCCCCAGCCTGGTGGTGCTGGGCCTCCACTACGCCCCCTTCGCCTACATCCTGATCGGCGGCATCTTCCGCAACATGGACGCCAACCTGGAGGAGGCCGCCACCATCCTGGACACCCCGAAATGGCGCATCATGACCAAGGTCACCCTGCCCATGGTGAAGCCCGCCATCCTCTCCACCATCCTGCTGGTCTTCGGCAGCTCCATGGGCTCCTATCCCGTGCCCCACTACCTGGGGCTCACCACCCTGTCCACCAAGTACGTCTCCCTGAACTCCAAGTACACCGGAGAGGCCAGCATCCTGGCCATCATCATGATGTTCTTCGGCGTGGCCATCATGCTTTTGAATCAGCTCTCCCTCACCAGCCGGAAAAGCTACACCACCGTCACCGGCAAGTCCGGCCAGATCTCCAAGATCAACCTGGGCCGGGCGGGGAAGTACATCATCGCCCTGGCGCTGGTCATTATCACCTTCTTCACCAGCATCTTCCCCATCGTCTCCTTCGCCTTTGAAACCTTCCTGCCCAACCCCGGGGACTACTCCTTCCTCTACACCGGGGACGCCGACAACCTCACCACCAAGTGGTGGGTGACGGACGAAAACGTCTCGGAAAACGGCATGTACGGGCAGAAGGGCATCCTCCACAACGAGACCATCTGGCGGGCCTTCAAGGGCACCATCTGGGTCAGCGTCTGCTGTTCCCTCATCGCCGGAACCATCGGCACCCTGATCGGCTACGCCGTTTCCAAGAACCGGCGAAGTAAATGGGCCAACTACGTCAACAGCGTGGCCTTCCTGCCATACCTGATGCCCTCCATCGCCGTGGGCGTGGCTTTCTTTATCCTGTTCTCCAACCAGTATGTGAACCTCTTCAACACCTACACCCTGCTGATTATCACCGGCACCATCAAGTACATCCCCTTCGCCTCCCGGAGCTCCCTGAACTCCATGCTCCAGCTCTCCGGCGAGATCGAGGAGGCGGCCATCATCCAGGACATCCCCTGGATCAAGCGGATGACCCGCATCATCATCCCCATTCAGAAGTCGTCCATTATCAGCGGCTACCTGCTGCCCTTCATGACCTGCCTGCGGGAGCTGAGCCTGTTCATGCTTCTCTGCACCCAGGGCTTTATCCTCTCCACCACCCTGGACTACTTCGACGAGATGGGCCTGTACGCCTTCTCCAGCGGCATCAACCTGATTTTGATCATCACCATCCTGGTCTGCAACACGCTGGTCAACAAGGTCACCGGCGCCAGCCTGGACAAGGGAATTGGAGGTTAAATTATGCCTGAAATCCGATTAGAACACGTGACCAAGCGCTGGGGCAAGTTCTACGCCGTGGACGATCTGGACCTGGTCATCGCCGACAACTCCTTCGTCACCCTGCTGGGTCCCTCCGGCTGCGGCAAAACCACCACCCTGCGGATGATCGCCGGTCTGGAGACCCCCACCAGCGGCCGGATCACCATCGGGGACAAGGTGGTGTTCGACTCCCGCCTGGGCATCAACATCCCGGCCAACAAGCGCAAAGTCGGCTTCCTCTTCCAGAACTACGCCCTGTGGCCCAATATGACCGTCTACGAGAACATCTCCTTCGGCCTCTCCAACATCAAGGAGCCCCTGCCCAAGGTGGACTTCGAGGCCAGGAACGCCGCCCGCCTGGCGGAGATTCTGGAGACCCCCGGCGAGGTGGTGAAGGTCTTGGACGACTGCCGGGACAAGGCCGGAAAGATCGACGAGAAAAAGGCCTACATCAAGCTCATCGACGCCTTTACCATCTCCCTGTACACCGCCAAAAAGCTCTACGCCTACCACCTGGAATCCGGGAAGGACGTGTCCGCCGAGGCTGCCGCCCTCCGGGAGCGGGCGGAGAGCGCGAAGAAGTCCCAGGGCCTCAATGAGAACTTCGAGGCCGTCCGGGACGGCCAGGTGGTTCTGGAGACCCGGAAGCTCACCAAGGAGGAGATCGACCTCTCCGTCCGCCGGGTGTCCCGCATCGTGAAGATCGGCATGTTCATGGACCGCTACCCGGCGGAGCTCTCCGGCGGCCAGCAGCAGCGGGTGGCCATCGCCCGGACCCTGGCCCCGGAGCCCTCGGTGCTCTTCATGGACGAGCCCCTTTCCAACCTGGACGCCAAGCTGCGCCTGGAGATGCGCTACGAGCTCCAGCGCCTCCACGTGGAGACCGGGTCCACCTTCGTCTACGTCACCCACGACCAGATGGAGGCCATGACCCTGGCCACTCAGATCTGCCTGATCAACAACGGCGTTTTGCAGCAGTACGACGCGCCGCTGACCGTCTACAACCGGCCCAATAACCTCTTCGTTGCCGACTTCGTGGGCAACCCCTCCATCAACTTCGTGGAGGCCAAGGGAGCCCAGCGCCCCGACGGGGCCGTGGAGCTGACGATCCTGGGGGACAAAAAGGCGGTCTTCAAGCCCGCCCGGCCTCTGGATCTCCCCGGCTGGTTCAAGGCCCGGGACGAACACGACGCCGCCTTGGCGGAGGAGCACAAGAAAAAGGCGGCGGAAAAGGGCTTCGTGGAAAAGGGGAACAAGGACGAAACCTTCCGCTACCACATCGCCAAGGTGGAGGAAGAGGACCTTTCCCTCCAGGAGGAGCCCGTCCTCACCAACGAGGACCTGGTGCTGGGCATCCGCCCGGAGTTCATCGGCATCGCGGACAGCGGGGCCCTCTCCGGCGAGATCTACGGCGCCATGCCCACCGGCATGGAGTCCACCATCAAGGTCCGCATCGGGGATTTCCTGCTCACCGGCGTGGTGTTCGGCAGCACCCTGTTCACCATCGGGACCCAGGTCCATGTGGACATCTCCGGGGATAACATCATGCTCTTCGACCGGAAGAGCGGCAAGTGCGTGGCCTTCGGCAGTCTAGAGTGCTGAGGGGCCCAAAAAACAAGCGGACACGGAGGGCGGGAAATCCCGCCCTCCGGCTTTTTCGCCCCTCCCCCGCCGTTGACAAGCCGGGCCTCAAATGTTAATATGAATTGGTATATAGGGTCCGGCGGAGAGCCGGACAGAACGAAAGAATAGGAGAGCGGTATGGCAACGAAATACGTATTTGTCACCGGCGGCGTGGTCTCGGGCCTGGGCAAGGGCATCTGCGCGGCGTCCCTGGGGCGGCTTTTAAAGCAGCGGGGCGTCCGGGTGCGGAACCAGAAATTCGACCCCTATATCAACGTGGACCCCGGCACCATGAGCCCCTACCAGCACGGCGAGGTCTTCGTCACCGAGG
>CAMXKT010000060.1 GCA_947244595.1 uncultured Oscillibacter sp.
CCTATGTCTCCAACGCCTCCTGCACCACCAACTGCCTGGCCCCCATCGCCAAGGTCCTGAATGAGAAATTCGGCATCGTCGAGGGTCTGATGACCACCGTGCACTCCGTCACCCCCACCCAGAAGCTGCTGGACGGCGCTTCCATGAAGGACTGGCGGGGCGGCCGCGCGGCCACCGGCAACATCATCCCCTCCTCCACCGGCGCGGCCAAGGCCGTGGGCAAGGTCATCCCCGAGCTGAACGGCAAGCTGACCGGTATCTCCATGCGCGTTCCCACCCTGGACGTGTCCGTGGTAGACCTGACCGCCCGTCTGGAGAAGCCCGCCACCTATGAGGACATCTGCAAGGCCATGAAGGAAGCCAGCGAAGGCGAGCTGAAGGGCGTCCTGGGCTACACCGACGAGGACGTGGTCTCCAGCGACTTCCTGGGCGATTCCCGGACCTCCATCTTCGACAAGAAGGCCGGCCTGTCCCTGACCGAGAACTTCGTTAAGGTCGTCTCCTGGTACGACAACGAGTGCGGCTACGCTAACAAGATGGTGGAGCTCATCGCTTATATGTTCTCTGTGGACAACAAGTAATTCCCCCTGTAGCGCTTCAATCCCCCGCCGCTCTTAGAGCGGTGGGGGATTTTTCACTTCTGCCGGCCTTGCGGGAAATGTCGGAATCTGTTATAATGGCAACGCCGTCCTTTCTCCGTCCCGTAAGTGGGAAGGAGGTGAGTTCCATGGACGCTTTGAGAAGCTTCATTTTGTCTGTCGGTGCGGGCGTGATTTCGTATTACGTCTGCCAATGGCTTGACACGCAGCGCAAAGGACGGTAAACATGGGAAACCCCGGGGAGTAGCCGCTCCCCGGGGTTTCGTTTCCATAGACGCTATAGAAGCTTCTTGTCTACTGTGATTATACCACAGCCCTACCAGTATACGCAAGCCGTATTTTTTAAATCTCTCCGAAAATTTTCTGTTGCCATTTGGGAAAGAATATAGTAGAATAGCAGAAGCAGTCCTCCGCAGGCAGCTGCGGAGCCGGTCTCGCGCAATGAAGCTCTGCGAACCATGTCAGGCGGGGAACCGAGCAGCATTAAGCGGAATGTTTCATGTGCCGCGAGGCAACCGGCTCCGCAGCTGCGTACGGGGGGCTGAAAATTTTTCAGGAGGTGGGACGGTGTACCAGGCCCTCTACCGCAAGTGGCGGCCCAAAACTTTCGCCGACGTGATCGGCCAGGAGCACATCACCGAGACCCTCCGCCGCCAGGTGGCCGAGGGCCGGACCTCCCACGCCTACCTCTTCACCGGCACCCGGGGCACCGGGAAGACCACCTGCGCCAAGATCCTGGCCAAGGCCGTGAACTGCGAGGCCCCCGTGGACGGAGACCCCTGCGGGAAGTGCCCGGCCTGTGTGGGGCTGGACAGCGGCGCTTTCCTGGACGTGCTGGAGCTGGACGCCGCCTCCAACAACGGCGTGGACCAGGTCCGCGCCCTCCGGGACGAGGCGGTCTACTCCCCCGCCAATGTGAAAAAACGGGTCTACATCGTGGACGAGGTCCACATGCTCTCCACCGCCGCCTTTAACGCCCTCTTAAAAATCCTGGAGGAGCCGCCGGAACACCTGATGTTCATCCTGGCCACCACGGAGCTCCACAAGGTCCCGGCCACCATCCTCTCCCGCTGCCAGCGTTTCTCCTTCCGGCGCATCCGGCCGGAGGACGCGGCGAAGCGGCTCCGTTATGTGGCGGAACAAGAACACATCGACCTCCGGCCCGACGGGGCGGAGCTTTTAAGCCGCCTGGCCGACGGGGCCCTGCGGGACGCTTTGAGCCTGCTGGACCAGTGCGCCGCCGCCGGGGGAACCATCGACGCCCCCGCCGTGCTGGACGTGCTGGGCCTGGCGGGGAATCTCCAGACGGCCCGGCTGATGGAGCTGATCTTAAACCGGGACGCCCAGGGGGCCCTGCTGGCGCTGGACGAGCTCTACAAGGGCGGCAAGGACATGGGCGCGGTGCTCTCGGAGCTGTCCACCCTCACCAGGGACCTGCTCCTCCAGAAGACCGCCCCCAAGGGCGGCGCGGCCCTGCTCTCCGGCGGCTATGACGCCGCCGCCCTGGACCGGCTGGGCAAGGGCGTGCCCGCCGGGCGCTTCCTGCACCTGGCCTCCACCCTGCAAAAGGCCTCGGCGGAGCTGTACGCCAGCGTCAACCGCCGTCTGGACGCGGAGCTGTGCCTCCTGCGGTTATGCGACGAAAGTCTCTCCGGGGACCTGACGGCCCTGGAGGCCCGGATCGCCCGGCTGGAGGACAACCAGTCCGCCCGGGCGCAGCTGGCCCGGCGGCCCGCCGCCCCGCCGGCGGTGGAACAGCCGCCTCAAGAAAAAATTCCCGTCCCGCAGGCGTCTCCGGACCCGCCTCCCTGGGACGACCCCCCCCCGCCGGAGGAGCCGCCTATGATGGACGAGCCCGGCCAGCGGGTCTACGACATTCCGGAAGACCCTCCGCCGCCGCAAGCTCCGAAAGCCTCGGCTCCCGCCGCCGAAAAGACCGCCCCCAAAAAGGCGGCGGACGGCGGCTGGTGGCGGACCCTGGCGGAGAACTGCAAGAACCGCCTGCCCCCCATGTACCGCCCCTTCCTGGGGATGTGCTCCGGCTTTTTGGAGGGGGACCTGCTGACGGTCTGCGCCCCCGACGACCTGACCCTGGGCCGCCTGGACAACGACCGGGTCCGGGAGATCCTGGAGCAGGAGGCGGAGTCCCTGGCGGGCGGTCCCGTGCGGCTGACCCTCCGGGCCGGGGAGCCTCCGAAATCCTCACCGGAAGAGAACCTGAAAAACCTGCTGGCCTTCGGGCGGCAGTTTGATAACATTGAAATCAAAGAATAAAGGAGAAGATCACTATGGGATACAGCGCCCGCCGCGGTTTCAGCAGCGGCAGTATGAAAGCCACCGGCGCCCAGCGCCAGGCCGCCGTCCAGCAGCAGATCGCCCAGATGCAGGAGGCCATGAACGCCGCCCAGACGGAGGTGGAAAACCGCTCCTTCACCGCCAGCGTAGGCGGAGGGGCCGTGGAAGCCGTGGCCAGCGGCAAGAAGGAATTGACCTCCCTCACCATCAAGCCGGAGGCCGTGGACCCGGAAGATGTGGAGATGCTCCAGGACCTGGTGGTCTCCGCCGTCAACGAGGCTCTGCGCCAGGCCGGGGACGCCATGGACAAGGCCATGGACAGCATCACCGGCGGGCTGAACCTGGGGGGCCTGGGACTTTGATCAAGAGGCGGGGCCGTGACGGCCCCGCTTTTTTTCCTAAGGAGGTCTTATGAAACGAGTGAAACGCCTCTTCGCGGCGGCGCTGGCCCTGGTCCTGCTGGCGGGCTGCGGGGCCCAGCGGACGGAGCCCCTGCCCTACCCGGAGCCCGCCGCCTCGGAGCCGGGGAAGACCATCGCCTATGTGCCCTTGGACGACCGGCCGGACAACGTGGAGCGGGTGGTGTATCTTGCGGAGTCCTTGGGCTACGCCCTGTCCATACCGGACCGGGATTTGTACCGGACGGCCCTGGACGGCCAGCCCCTGAATGAAAACGGGACCCAGCACGGGGATATGGAGCGGCTGTACCAGTGGGTCCTGGAACAGGAGGAGGCGGGCTGTGACCGCTACATCCTCTCCCTGGACCAGCTCCACTCCGGGGGGCTGGTGGCCTCCCGGTCTGCCAGGGGGTACGAGCTTCCCGGCGGCGGGACCGCCCAGGTCTTCACCCTGCTGGAGGAGCTGATGGCGGCTCTTGCCGCCGACGAGCACAACGTGGTCTGGCTGCTGGATTCCGTCATGCGGCTGGCCCCCACCGTGGGCTATGAGGGCGGGACCCTGGAGGAGTACAACGCCATCCGGGCCTTCGGAGCCCTGCCCCGGCGGACCCTGGAGGGGGAGACGCTGAACCTGGAGGCTATCTGTGAGAGCTATTGGTGGGGCCCCAACGGGGAGAACCTCCGGGCCCAGACCAAGGCGGAGGGCACGTACGAAACCGCCCTCCGGAGCCTGCGGTCCCGGGAACGGAAGCTGCTCCTCTCCTACGTGGTGCAGGACACGCTGGCGAAGCCCGGCTATGAGAACTTCCGGCTGCTCATCGGCATCGACGATTCCTCCCTGGAGGACTGCATCCAGAAAAACGAGATCGCCTTCCTCCGAAAGGGCCTCCGGACCGTGAAGGGAGAGGACGGGGAGCGGCGGATCGACTGGCTTCTCTCCGGGGTAGACGACCTGGCCTTTAAGTCCGTGGCCCGGCTGTACCTGGACGAGACGGGCTGGGCGGGGGGCCGCGCGTGCGTCCAGTACTTCGGCGGCACGGAGGACCGGCCCGCCTGTGAGTACGACTTCCAGCCCCTGACGGAGATCATGGCGGAGCACCTGGCCTTCTTCGATTTGCGGGAGGCCGATATCGCGGACCTGCAGATTCTGGTGCTGACCCAGCCGGAGGACGGGGCGAAAAAGGACGTTTACCGCAAGCAGCTCATCGGGGCCATCCAGGACTGCGAGAAAGCCCGGCGGCCCGCCGTCCTCATCGACGCCAGCAACGGGACCTATGGCACGACGGTCTACGAGGCCCTGACCAAACAAGCGGAGCTGGGCTATCTCGTGGCCTACTCCGGGATGCTGGACATGGCCATTGTCACCGGCACGGCATTGAGCCACGGCGTGGCCCGGCTTGCCGTCCTGAAAAACGGGGACGGAACCGACGCCTGTGACCGGGCCTGGGCCCGGACTTTGGCGGACAGCGTGCTCAAGGACTTCTGCTACAAGGGGGTTGTCCGGAACGACCTGCTGGCCTACATCCGGAACGACCTTGGCGGGGACGCCAACAACTTCTATTCCCCGGCGCTGGACCGGGAGGATCTGCTCCAGCGCCTGGCCGAGGGCATGGAGAAAGAGACGGCCCCGGTTATCCGCAATCTGGAGCGGAGCTCCTTTCTTTCCTCTGCCCCTTACAACGGAGAAACCGAGGAGCGGCACTGGGGCGGCGTGGCCCTGGAGAACTACCGCTTCCCCTGGGACCGGGCCTTTGAGATCGGCATGGACATCCGCTTGGGAGCGTTCACGGACTGACCCGGACCAAACAAAAAAGCCCCGCCGTCTTTGGACGGCGGGACTTCTTACATTCACGCGGTGGGAAAGGTCCGGCGCTTTACAGCTGCTTCACGGTGTAGTACACCGCCAGGATGAAGACCACGATCCCCAGGACCCACATGGCGTAGTAGGCCACGGAGGCGCTGAACAGCCCCAGGACCACAGCTACGGCGGACAGGCCCGTAGCGCCGTAGATGGGCAGCAGGTCCGCGTCCGGAGGAAGCAGCTTCCCCAGCTTCTTATTCTTAGCCAGCCAGCAGATCCCCGCCAGCAACAGGACGTACACCACGGCCAGCGCCTTCACGGGCAGGCCCAGGGTCAGGTGGTTGAACAGGCGGCGGCACATCCAGAGGAGGATCAGCGTCCCGCACAGGGCCGTCATGGCCACGGAGCACTCCCGGTCGTAGAAAGCCCAGATCACGGTCAGCACCATCACCACCGGCACCACCACGCTGAGCAGGGTCACGGCGGACTCAAAGTACATGCGGATCAGCATACTGCCGCCGCCGAAGAACACGCCCAGCCCGACGAGGCACCAGCCGATGAGCCGCTTCCGCTCGTCCGCCTTCCAAAGCACGCTCAGCGCCACGCCCAGGACCAGCACCGCCGCCCCCAGGCCCGCGAAGATCAGCAGCCGGTTGTGCCAGGGCAGGGCCTCGGTCACCACGTCGCCGTGGATGTAATATTTGCGGAGGACCAGCAGATAGAACTCCGCCAGACAGGCCGCAAGGAAAAAGATGGTCGCGCCGTACAGGGAATTATCCCGCTTCATGGACTTTCCGTTCGGATTCTTTGCCATTTATCAAGACCTCCAAGGTGTTTTTTCTTTCAAAAATGCCCGGCGGAAGTTTCTTCCGCCGACATGCTTAAATAGTATAGCAGACTTTTTCCACTTTTGCAAGGCCCTTCCCGCCAGGTTTTTTATTTTTTCGCGCGGCCCGCCGTTTTTCGTTGAGAAGCGGCCCAGGGCGTGCTATACTATAGGAATCACGACCAGATCAATAATGAGGATTGCTATGAAACGTCTTACCGTATCTGTTTTACTGCTGGCCCTGCTCCTCTCCGGCTGCGGCGCGCAGATGAGCCCGGACGAGGCCCAGGAGAGCATCCAGGTCATCGCCATGGACACCGCCATGCTCATCACCACCTACGGGGAGCGCTCCCCCGCCGCCGCTTACGCCTGCGAGGACACCATCCGGGACCTGGAAAAGCAGCTCTCCCGGACTTTGGAGGACAGCGACGTCTCCCGGCTCAACGCCTCGGGCGGAGAGCCGGTGGAAGTCGGGGAGGACCTGGGGGTCCTTTTAGAGCTCGCGAGATACTACCACGGCAGCACCGGGGGCGCGTTCAACATCGCCATTGCCCCGGTGGTCTCCGCCTGGGGCTTCACGGAGGACAGCTTCCGCGTTCCCTCCCAGGCGGAGCTGGACGGACTTTTGGAGCTGGTCCAAGGGCCCAGCTACATTGGCCCCCGCTCTTCCGGCGGCGCGATCTGCTACTCTCTGGCCCCCGGGCAGGCCATCGACCTGGGGGGAATCGCCAAGGGCTACGCCGCCGACAAAATTGTGAAGGTCCTCCAGGAGCACGACGTGCCCCGGGCCAACATCAATC
This sequence comes from uncultured Oscillibacter sp., assembly GCA_947244595.1. Taxonomy (GTDB): domain Bacteria; phylum Bacillota; class Clostridia; order Oscillospirales; family Oscillospiraceae; genus Oscillibacter. The sequence continues at coordinate 6,720 of CAMXKT010000060.1, forward strand.
TTGGCGGGAACGTGCTGGCCTACGGCGACCGGCCCGACGGCGCCCCCTGGCGGGTGGGCATTCAGGACCCGGCCCGGGCGGACGAGCAGAACGCCTTCGCCGGAGTGCTGGAGCTGACGGATTCCTTTGCCGTCACCTCCGGGGGGTATCAGCGGTACTTCGAGGAGGGCGGCAAGCGGTATCACCACATCATCGACCCCGCCACGGGCTATCCGGCGGACAGCGGGCTCAGCTCCGTCACCGTTGTCGCCGGTCTTGGAGAGGGAGGCGGCTTCCCCGGGACCATGTGCGACGCCTATTCCACCGCCCTCTTTATCATGGGAGAGGAACAGGCTCTGGACTTCTGGAGGGACGAGACGCAGTGGGAAGAACAGGGATGTCCTTTCGAGCTGGTATTGGTGACGGAAGACGGCCGGGTGATGGTCACCGAAGGGCTGGCGGACCGGTTCACCCTGGAGGAAACCAGCGGATACACCCTTGAGGTGGTTTCCCGATGAGGCCGTCCCCCAGGCTCCGGCCCACGGTCTGGGATGGGCTGGTGGTGCTGTGCGTTGCCGCCCTGGCCTTAGGGCTGGCCTTCTTCCAGTGGCGGGGCGGAACCTCCCAGGCTTTGACGGCGGTGGTATCCGTGGACGGGACGGAGATCGACCGGGTCTCCCTGGACCGGGCCGCCGGTGAAAAGACCTACCGGGCCGGGGACTACACCCTGACGGTGGAATACGCCGCCGGGAGCGCCCGGGTCCTCTCCTCCAACTGTCCCACCCAGGACTGTGTCCACACCGGGTCCGTCACCCGGGGCGGCCAGAGCGTCGTCTGTCTCCCGGGGCGGTTCATTCTCCGCCTGGAGGGCGGGACGCCGGACCCGGACGCCGTGGACGCGGTACTAGGCTAGGAGGCGCGGGATGAAACTGACCACAAAGCAGCTGACCCTCTGCGCCCTGCTGACCGCCATGGCCCTGGCGCTCAGCTATCTGGAGAATCTGTTCCCCCTCACCCTGGCCATCCCCGTTCCCGGCGTGAAGCTGGGCCTGGCCAATATCGTAACCATCTTTGCCCTCTACGCCCTGGGGCCGGGGGAGGCGCTTTTGATCCTGCTGGCCCGGTGCTTCCTGGGCTCCCTCTTCGCCGGGAACATGAACGCCCTGATCTTCTCCCTGCTGGGGGGCCTCTCCGCCCTGGGGACCATGGTCCTCCTCTCCCGGCGGCGGGGGCTGTCCCTTTACGGCGTGTCCATCGGCGGCGCGGCGGCCCACAACTGCGGCCAGATCGCCGCCGCCCTGCTGACCCTGGGGAGTACGGCTCCCCTCTATTATCTGCCCGTTTTGCTGGCGGTATCCCTGCTCACCGGAGGATTGACCGGGCTGGCCGCCGCCTGTCTGTTCCGGGGGCTCCGGCACACCGACTTGATGAAAGGCTGACGCTTATGGACAAGAAGGACAAAAAGGATGAAATCATCCTCCAGCAGCTGGAGGTCATTCAGACCCTGACGGAGCACAACCTCCGCCGCATGGGCTCGGATTTCTGGGGCGCGCCCCTGACGCCGGAGACCAAAGCGCCGGAAAAGCCCGGCACGTCCCAGGCCCCGGAGAAGTCCAAAGCCCCGGAGGCCGCCCAGGCCGCCGGGGAACAGCCGGAGGCGGAGGAGGCCCCGCCGGAGAAGCTGGAGGATCTCCAGAAGGAGCTGGACGGCTACATCGGCCTGACCGCCGTGAAACAGGAGGTCCGGAACCTCATCGACCTGGTGAAGATCCACCAACTCCGGGAGAAGAACGGCCTCCCCGTCACGGAACTGTCCCTCCACATGGTCTTTTCCGGCAGTCCCGGCACCGGCAAGACCACCATCGCCCGCCTCATGGCCCGGATTTTCCACTCCCTGGGCATTCTCTCCAAGGGCCAGCTGGTGGAGGTGGACCGGAGCGGCCTGGTGGCGGGCTACGTGGGCCAGACGGCCCTGAAGACCAAGAAGGCCGTGGAAAAGGCCCTGGGGGGCGTGCTGTTCATTGACGAGGCTTACGCCCTCAACGGCTCCTCGGGAAACGACTTCGGCCAGGAGGCCATCGACACCATCCTCAAGGCCATGGAGGACCACCGGGACGATCTGGTAGTCATCGCCGCCGGATACGACGACCTGATGGACCGCTTCATCCACTCCAACCCGGGCCTGGAATCCCGGTTCAACCGCTTCCTGCACTTCGAGGATTACACGCCGGAGGAGCTGCTGTCTATCTTCAAAATGCGCTGCGAAAAGAGCTGCTACCAGCTGGCGGAGGACGCCGCCGGTCCGGTGCGGGACTTCCTCCAGGAGGAGAACCGGGACCCGGAGTCCTTCGGCAACGCCCGGGGGGTCCGGAACATCTTCGAGCGCATCTTGATCTGTCAGGCAAACCGCCTGGCGGGGCAGGAACACGTCACCCGAGAGGACCTGATGACGCTGACGGCGGCGGACGTGGCCGCCGCCCGGGGCCGGGAGGAGCCGCGCCCATGAAAAAACGGCTGCTCTGCCTGCTGCTGGCCCTGGCCCTGCTCCCCGGCCCGGCGGCGGCAGTCAAATGGGAATTCCCCGCCTCCGCCCACCTGGAGGTGGGCTATGCCGACATGCTTCCCGTCACCGGCTTTGACGAGACGGACCTGCTCTCCGCCCTGAAGGAGCTGGAACGCGTCTGCTCCCGCCACAGCCGGGACCGGGGAAATCGGGAGACCCGCCGCCGGGTCCAGGCCCTCTACGAGCAAATCCTGGGGGAGATGGACCTGCTGGCCACCAAGGCCAACCTCAGCTCCATTCAATATGACGCCTCCGGCGGAGCTCCGGAGGAAGCGGCCCTGTATCTGGAGCTCTCCGCCCAGCAGACCCGGCTCTATGACCGCTGCTGTCAGGCTCTGGCCGTCCTGGCTGCCTCTCCCTACGGCGATATCTTAGACGAGGACGCCGGAGAGGGCGCGGCGGACAGCTTTTTGGGTTACCGGGGACTGACGGAGAAGGAGGCCGCCCTCTACGAGGAGGAGGACCGGCTCATCCAAACCTATGACCAGATCATGGAGGGCTCCGCCCCGGTCGAGGATCGATACCGGGCCGCCGGGGAGGTCTACCTCCAGCTGGTCCGCCTGCGGACGGAGCTGGCCCAATGGGCAGGCTATGACGACTACGCCGAATACGCCTACGAGGCCCTCTACACCCGGGACTACAGCCTGGAGGACGCGGCGGACCTGCGGGAGACGGCCAAGGGGTATATCCTTCCCCTCCAGCTCCGCCTGCTGGAGGAGACCGGCGAGGGGGAGCTCCGCGCCCTCAGCGTGCGGAGCCGTATGGACGGCGAAGCGGTCCTGGACGCCATCCAGCCCTTCGCGGAGGGCTTCGACCGGGAGATGGGGGAGACCTTCCGCTTTCTGCGGATCCACCACCTCTATGACGTCGAATACGGCGAGGCCAAACTGCCCACCGGCTACACCGTAGCCCTGCCCGCCTACGGCAGCGCCTTCATCTTCAACAGCCCCTATGGGGACTATCAGGACCTTAGCGACACGGTCCATGAGTTCGGCCACTTCTTCGAGACCTTCCACGCCACCGGGCACGACTTCTGGACGGACTTTAACATCGACGTGGGAGAGATCGACTCCCAGGCCCTGGAGCTGATGTTCACCGGGGAGGCCGAAACACTTTTTGGGGAGCGGTACGGAAAAGTCTACCGGAGCGCCGTTCTGTACAACATCCTGGACTCCATCCTGGACGGCTGCCTCTACGACGAGTTCCAAACGGCGGCCTATCAAAACCCGGAGATGACCGTGGGGGACCTGGACCGGCTGTTCAAGGTCCTGTCGGAGGACTACGGCTACGCCTACGACCCCGGCGTGGAGGCGGACCCCACCTGGGCGGAGAACGCCCACAACTTCCAGAATCCCCTGTACTTCATCAGCTACGCCACCTCCGCCCTCTCCGCCCTGGACCTGTGGTTCCTCTACCTGGAGAACCCCCGGGCGGCCAAGGAAATCTATTTGGACCTCTCCGCCCTGTCCCTCTCCCTGCCCTACCGGGCGGCAGCGGAACAGGTGGGACTCCGGGATATCTTCGACGAGGAGGCCGTCCCCCAGCTGGCGGAAACGCTGGGGAATTATCTGGATGGAAAGGACGTTTCCTACAGCGGGAGGCGGGACGGCCGGGAGACGGTAGGCCCTCTGGTCCTCTGCGCCTTCGCGCCGGCCGCCCTGGTCTTTCTGCTCTGGCTTCGCGCCCGTCCCTCCCGAAAGCAGCGGGCGGAAGCCCGCCGCCGGGAGGCCCTGGATCCCTGGTCTTCCCGGCAGGGTCCGGAGGTGCGCCCCCGCAAGGACGACCCCTGGGCCGCCCAAGATCAAACGCCCCCCTGGGAGCTCTGAGACCAAAGGACCGCCGAAACCGGCGGTCCTCTTTTTTGAAGAATTTTCCGCTCCTACGCCGTATTGTTATTTAGGGCTTGACACTGGAAAGCTCCGGATGTATTATTGTATTATTGAACTAGTGAAATGGAGGGCACCCCTGATGAACATGCTGAAAAACCTGGCCCGGCGGACCCTGGGCCTCTGTCTGGCGGTCCTGCTGGCGGTCCCGGTCCTGGCGGCGGAGCCTTTGAGCGCCGAGCAGCGGCAGGAGGACTTGGATTTCCTCTACGAAAAGGTCCTGGCAGGCGCCCACCCGAACGCCTTCGCCAACACGCCGGAGGAAGACTTCCTGAAGGTGAAGGAGGAGATCGCGGGGCGGCTGGAAACGGAGACGGACACGGAATTTCTGCTGGACCTGATGCGCCTGGCAGCCCTGGTTGGGGACTCCCACACCAGCGTTTCCGTGGGAAGCCTGGCAAATTTCCGGGCCTATCCCTTCGCCCTGGTCCGGCGGGGGGAGA
>CAMXKT010000061.1 GCA_947244595.1 uncultured Oscillibacter sp.
ATTTTCGCACTTTTATTTGATTTGTGCAATATTTATTTTTCAAACAAGCCCTAAAATCAAGGCGATTCTTCGCAAGTTGAAAATCAGATTTTTACCCCTGCTTCCGCATGGTATTGCTGAGGCTTTCTCGTTGATTCGTCCATCGGACTGCGCAGGTTGGTTTTCTGCCGCTGGCATTCCTTGCTAATTTGTTGGATTGCTATAAGACTGCGCAGTTATACGAGGTTCACGTGGTCCGCAATCTGAATGAACTCGGAAATTCTCAATGGGAAACCGTAATGAAATCGAAACGGCGGAAAACGCTCGTAGTCTGTAGCGAGTGCCACGGGAGGATTCATGAACACTAACGATATGTCAATGATTGATGGGGAGACGGATACTTCGAGACGAGAGGGATACGTCCGGTTCCGGGGGAGGGTGTAGGAAACCTGCCGCCTGGGGGCGGTAAGGCACCTTTGCCCTACCCAACGATCTGCTCCAGTCCCACACGGCCCGAACCATGCTGGCGAACAGCGAGTTCCTGGTCATGCTGAATCAGGCGGCGACGGACCGGGCGGAGCTGGCCCAGCTCCTCAACATTTCGGACAATCAGCTCTCCTACATTACCAATGTGGACTCCGGGCGAGGGCTCATCAAGTGCGGCAGCACCATTGTGCCCTTTATGAACGTCTTCCCGAAAAATACCCGGCTGTATCGTTTGATGACTACAAAGCCCTCCGAAATGAAGTAGACACGGGCCGCAATGCGTGGTATGATGCCGCCAGGAGGGATGATTATGGCTGCCGTGCCCTACACCGTAAATTTATTGTAATATGTAATAGGAGCTGTGGCTCTGCCAGAGACAATTGAAAGTACTGCTGACAATTTCCAGCGCTTACACCCAGGAAGAACGTGCCGGAACAGTGGGTTGAGCTGTTCTGCGCTTTTCCGGTGCCCGACCGTTTTCGCCCAAAATGTTCTTTCAGATTGCGACCGCTTTCCCGGTCCACTCGTCCTATAATATCCTTTGAAAAAGGGAGGGGGGAGCGGCGTGACGGTCATCTACATCGACAGCGTGTTTGTGCTGAACGCCCTGATGGATTACCTGCTTCTCCTCTGCGCCGCCAGGCTGGCGGGACTGCCCCTGCGGCGGGGGCGCTATGTGCTGGGGGCCTTGGCAGGGGGTGCTTACGCGGCGGCGGCGTTTCTGCCGGGGCTGGGGTTCCTGACCCAGACGCCGGTGAAGATCGCGGCGGGAGTGCTGCTGGGCCTCATTGCCTACGGCGGGGAGGAAAAGCTGCTGCGGCTTCTGCTGCTGTTCTTCGCCGTCTCCTGCGCCATGGCGGGCTGCGTGCTGGGCTTGGGCCTGCTGGCGGGGAACGGGATCCCGGCGGTGAACGGCATATGTTACACCAACGTGGACGCCAAAACCCTGGTGATTGCCGGGACGGCGGCTTACGCCGTTCTCTCCGTGGTATTCCGGGCGGCGGCGGGCCACGGGGTACGGGGGGAGCTGCTGCCGGTCCGGGTCTTCATCGCCGGGCGGACGGCGGAGCTGACGGCCCTGCGGGACACGGGCAGCGGCCTCCGCGCCCCGAACGGGCAGGCGGTGCTGGTGGCGGCCCCGGGAGCCCTGGATCGGGCGCTTTCCCCGGACGTGGTTCGACTGCTCCGCCGACGGGACCTGACGGCCCCGGAAGAACTGCTGGAGCCCCTGCGCGCCGCCGCTCCGTCGCTGCGGCCCCACTTGACGCCTTACCACACGGTGGGGACGGCGGGGGGATTGCTGCTGACCATCCGGACGGACTGGACGGAGGTCGGCGGGATCCGGTATCCGGGACTGACGGCGGCCCTGGCGCCCTCGGCGCTGGGAACGAGCTATACGGCGCTGTGGGGAGGACCGGTGGGAAAGGGAGGAAGACATGGAAACACTGAAACGGTTGAAACGTCTGCTGATTCGCCTGGGGCTCTGGCAGCCGGCGGGGATCCACTATATCGGGGGCAGCGACACCCTGCCCCCGCCGCTGACCCGGGAGCGGGAGGCGGAGCTGCTGGCATCTCTGGACGAGGCGGCCCGGCAGGAGCTGATTGAACATAACCTCCGGCTGGTGGTGTACATCGCCCGGCGTTTTGAGAACACGGGCATCAACATCGAGGACCTGATCTCCATCGGGACCATCGGGCTCATCAAGGCCGTGGGAACCTACCGAACGGACAAGAACATCAAGCTGGCCACCTACGCCTCCCGGTGCATCGAGAACGAAATTTTGATGTACCTCCGGAAGAACGCCAACCGGAAAGGAGAGGTGTCCTTCGACGAGCCGCTGAACACCGACTGGGACGGGAACGAGCTCCTGCTCTCCGACGTGCTGGGCACCGACGAGGACGTGGTCATGCGGCCCATCGAGGAGGACGTGGACCGGTCCCTGCTGGCCCAGGCCATCAGCACCCTGTCTCCCCGGGAGAAGGAGATCATCACCCTCCGCTTCGGCCTGGGGGGCGGGAAGGAGCAGACCCAGAAGGAGGTGGCGGACCGCCTGGGGATCTCCCAGTCCTACATCTCCCGGCTGGAGAAGCGGATCATCAGCCGTTTGAAGAAGGAAATTTTACGCCTGTCTTGACAAGCCGGGAGGGGGTGTAGTATACTGGCCCCTGTACAAACGCGAGGATGGGAAGCAGTACCCGGTCTGCCGAGGCCAAGAGAGGACGCGGTTGGTGAGAGCGTCTCCAAGGCGGCGGGGGAAGTCGTCCCGGAGCGGCGCGGCTGAAATGGGAGTAAGCCGCGACGGAGGCCCGCCGTTAGAGGGGAGACGAGTGTCCCGCAAGGGAAATTCAGGTGGTACCGCGGATTTGTATTCGCCCTGAGCCAAGAGGCTTGGGGCGGTTTTCTTTTCCCCCTGCCGGGGGAGGGGCTGATGCTCGCCCTTCGGGCGGGGAGGGGTTGCAGCTAGATGCTAGCTGGTCCATTTGCACCCCCCATTCTCTCTTTTGCGAAAAGAGAGAATGCGCCGTGCACGGTGGAAGAGAGAAAACGGGGGCGCGGCTACGGTACGGACTGCTTGATACGCAAGTCTCCAGCACGCGGCGTGGTGCAAGCGGGGGTTTGGCGGTCGATGCAAGGCCCATCCTCCCGTCCTCGCTGCCGCTAACCCGGCGCTTGCGGCGGAGCTGCGCCTACCGCCTTCTATCGGTAGAGTCATAAGAAAGGATACTCTGACCATGGAATTTTTTTTTCAAGTCACCAACTACAACGACCCCGCTCTGGACGGCGAGGCGGTGGAGCTCCTCCGCCAGCGGCTGGAGGCGAAGAGCCGCCGGACCATGCCGGGTCTGTGGAAGCTCATAGACCGGGCCGTCCTGGCGGTGAAAAACCACCGGAGGGGCTATGTCCTCCGGGGCGCGGCGATGATCGCCCTGGGCGTCTTCTCCCTGGTGCTCGGCCTCGCGCCGCCCCGATCCCTCAGCCTGACCAGCGTGGGGGTCCTGGCCATCCTGTTGGGTTTGCTCACGATTGACGGCACGAAAGTAAAATGGCCCCCCGAGCCCCCGACCTCCTGTATAAAAGAGGCGGCGGAACTGCTGGCGGGGCGGCGGGCCGTGGATTGGTCCGAGACGTCGGCGGAGGTCCGGTTTGATGAGTCCGGCATGATTGTTTCCGCCGGGGAGGGCCGGGAGACGGTCCCCTATGGGGACATGATTGGAATTTTTGAGACGGAGCGGCTTTGGCTGCTGATATACGGCGAAGAGCGGGCCCTGCTGCTGCAAAAAAAGGATTTAATCTCAGGAGAGGCGGGGGAGTTCCCGCCGTATCTCCAGGGAAAAATCATAAAATCATAAAGTACCATTTATCATAATAAGGAGAAGTCAACATGAAAAAAGAACTGCCCAAGGTGTACGAACCCCAGCAGGTGGAGGGCCGCGTCTACGAGATGTGGGAGTCCGCCGGGTGCTTCAACGGTGACCCGGACCGCTCCAAGAAGCCCTTCTCCATCGTCATGCCGCCCCCCAACGTCACGGGACAGCTCCACATGGGCCACGCCCTGGACTGCACCCTCCAGGACATCCTGACCCGCTTCAAGCGGATGCAGGGCTACTCCACCCTCTGGCTCCCCGGCGTGGACCACGCCGGCATCTCCACCCAGGTGAAGGTGGAGGAGGAGCTCCGCACCAAGGAGGGCCTGAGCCGCTATGACCTGGGCCGGGAGAAGTTCCTCCAGCGGGTCTGGAAGTGGAAGGAGGAATACGGCGACCGCATTGTCAAGCAGCAGAAGAAAATGGGCGTGTCCTGCGACTGGTCCCGCTCCCGTTTCACCATGGACGAGGGACTTTCCAAGGCTGTCCGGGAGACCTTCTGCGAGCTCTATGACAAGGGCCTCATCTACAAAGGAAGCCGGATCATCAACTGGTGTCCCCACTGCATCACCGCCCTCTCCGATGCGGAGGTGGAGTACCAGGACAAGCCCGGCCACCTGTGGCACATCCGCTATCCCCTCACCGACGGGTCCGGAGACCTGGTGGTAGCGACGACCCGCCCCGAGACCATGATGGGCGACACCGGCGTGGCCGTGAACCCGGAGGACGAGAGGTTTAAACATCTCGTGGGCAAGACCTGCATCCTGCCCATTATGAACCGGGAAATCCCCATTGTGGCGGACGAGTACGTGGAGCTGGGCTTCGGCACCGGCGCGGTGAAGATGACCCCCGCCCACGACCCCAACGACTTCGAGGTGGGCCTCCGGCACAACCTGGAGATCATCCGCTGCATCGCGGACGACGGGAAAATCAACGAGAACGGCGGACCCTACAACGGAATGGACCGCTATGAGTGCCGAAAGGCCATTGTCAAGGACCTGGAAGAGCAGGGGTATCTCGTGAAGACCGAGCCCTACAGCCACAACGTGGGCACCTGCTACCGCTGCCACAACGACGTGGAGCCCCTGATCTCCGCCCAGTGGTTCGTGAAGATGGAGCCCCTGGCCCAGGAGGCCCTCCGGGTGGTCCGGGAGGGCGAGGTGAAGTTCGTCCCCGAGCGGTTCAGCAAGACCTATATCAACTGGATGGAGAACGTCCACGACTGGTGCATCTCCCGCCAGCTCTGGTGGGGCCACCAGATTCCCGCCTGGTACTGCGACGACTGTGGCCACATCAATGTCAGCCGCCAGGACCCCACCAAGTGCGAAAAGTGTGGCAGTGAGCACCTAACCCGGGACCCCGACGTGCTGGACACTTGGTTCAGCTCCGCCCTGTGGCCCTTCTCCACCCTGGGCTGGCCGGAAAAGACCGAGGATTTGGACTTCTACTATCCCACGTCGGTGATGATCACCGGCTACGACATCATCTTCTTCTGGGTCTCCCGGATGATTTTCTCCGGCTGTGAGCAGATGAAGAAGATCCCCTTCCACACCGTCCTCATCCACGGCCTGGTTCGGGACGACAAGGGCCGGAAGATGTCCAAGTCCCTGGGCAACGGCATCGACCCGCTGGTGGTGGCGGAGACCTACGGCGCGGACGCCCTGCGGTTCAACCTCATCACCGGAAACAGCCCCGGAAACGACATGCGCTTCTACACGGAGAAGTGCGAGGCCATGCGGAACTTTGCCAACAAGGTCTGGAACGCCAGCCGCTTCGTCATGATGAACCTGGGAGACCTGGAGACCTATGACCTCCCAGCGGCGGACAAACTGGAGCGGGAGGACAAGTGGGTCCTCTCCAAGCTGAACACCCTGGTGAAGGAAGTCACGGAAAACCTGGACAGCTACGAGATCGGCGTGGCCTCCGCCAAGGTGTACGACTTCCTGTGGGACACCTACTGCGACTGGTATATCGAGCTGACCAAGACCCGGCTGAACGGCGAGGACGAGGCCACCAAGGACACGGCCCGGAACGTCCTCTGCTACGTGCTGACGGAACTCTTGAAGTTGCTCCATCCCTTCATGCCCTTCATCACCGAGGAGATCTTCCAAGCCCTGCCGAAACAGGCGGGCGCCGGGGACAAGTTCCTCATGACGTCCCGGTGGCCGGAGTACCGTTCGGCCCTGAGCTTCCCGGCGGAGGAGAGCGCCATGGAGGCCGTCATGGACACCATCAAGGCTATCCGGGCCCGCCGGGCGGAGATGAACGTGCCCCCCTCCAAGAAGGCGGAGGTGCTGCTGGTCACCGCCGTACCGGAGCCCTACCGGCAGGGCCTGCACTTCCTCCAGCGGCTGGCCTTTGCCTCCGAGGTCCGCTTTGCGGAGGAGGCCCCGGCGGACCTCTCGGGCCAGGTGAGCATCGTCACCCACAACGCCACGGCCTATCTGCCCCTCAGCGAGCTGGTGGACCTGGCGGCGGAGCGGGAGCGCATCGCCAAGGAGAAGGAGAAGGCGGAGAACGGCCTGCGCATCGTGGAGCAGAAGCTCTCCAACGAGAAATTCGTCTCCCGGGCCCCGGAGGCCGTGGTCAACGCCGAGAAGGAGAAGGCCGCCAAGTTCCGGGAGCTCATCGCCAAGCTGGAGGAGTCCGCCAAGGCGCTGGGCGACTAAACTGCGAAAAGCCCATAGCAGCATAGAGAAGAAGGGCCCGGGGCGCAAAGCCCCGGGCTCTTTCCTCTTTACCAAGCCGCTCCGTCAAGCTCATAAGTCCCCGTCCAGCAGAGCTATGGCCACGTCATTGACATTTGTTCCCGTGGGACCGGTCATCACTAGGCCCCCCACAGCCTCCAAAGCGTGATAGGCGTCGTTCTCCCGCAGGACGTCAAGCACGTTTAAATTCCTGGCGGTCAGGGCCGCCAGCGTTTCGCAGTCCACATAGCCTCCGGCGGCGTCGGTGGGGCCGTCCGTTCCATCGCTGCCCACGGAGAAGACTGCGGCGCCTGGAATTCCCGCGATGCCGGGGGCGGCGGCCAGGGCCAGTTCCTGGTTCCGGCCTCCCAGGCCTTTCCCGGTGAGATGGACCACCGTCTCGCCGCCTGCTATGAAGGCCAGCTTCTTCCCATCCCCGGCGTGAGATTTCAGGATACTGGCCAGAAAGCTCCCGGCCTCCCGGGCCTCGCAGCAGAGCTGATCCGTCAGCAGAACGGGCTCATAACCCAGGGCCCGGCATTGCTCTGCCGCGGCGGCACAGAGCTCCCGGACGCTGCCGGTGATGTGGGTCGTGACGTTGGAAAGCGCCTTGGGCGTTTCCCGGTTCAGAAGGGTACGGGTCTCATCGGACAGGCGCAGACGGTATTTTTCCGCAATGGCCCGGGCCTGGGCGCAGGTGGAGGTATCCGGGCAGGCGGGGCCGCTGGCAATCATGTCCAGGGGATCTCCCAGGATATCGCTGAGCACCACGCTGAACACCCGCGCAGGGGCGCAGGCCTGGGCAAAGCGCCCGCCCTTCACGCCGCTGAGCCGCTTTCGGATGGTGTTGATTTCGACGATATCCGCTCCGGAGGCCAAGAGCTGCTTCGTGACGTCCTGGAGTTCCTCCCCGGGGATCAAGGGCCGTTCGAACAGGGCGCTGCCGCCGCCGGAGAGGAGAAACAGCATGGAGTCTCGGGCCGTCAGTCCTTCCGCCAGCTCCAGAGCCTCTTCCGTGGCGGAAAAGCTGTTTTCATCCGGGACAGGGTGCCCCGCCTCGCGGCAGCGAACGCCGGGGATCTCCCCTTTGATGTGACCGTATTTTGTCACCACCACGCCGTCGTCCGCAGGGCCCAGAACGTCCACTGCGGCCCTTGCCATCTGCCAGGCGGCCTTCCCGGCGGCCACCAGCAGAGTCCTTCCTCCCGCCGGGCGGAAGTCCGCCAGAGCCCGCCGGACCGCCTCATCGGGCAGAACGGCTTTCAGGCTGGCGGAGATGATCCGGTCCGCGTCGTTTCGCAATTTCTGATTCATAGGCGTATCACCCCTCTGGAAGTTTCATTTTGTATGCCGATCTGGATGCTGAAAAAACGCTATGCAAAACGAATAATTTAAAAGTCGCAGCAACCTAATGATCTGTCCATACAGCGCATAAACTTTTTTGAATGACGGCATTGGTGTGGAAGCGCTCAGGAATCAATTTTGGAATTAGCGCGTCAAGTTGCCTCCAGTGATATCTTAACATAATTTTCGTAACTACTCTTCCCGCTTTTTAAAAGGACAACTTTATCAAGGATTTTTGAAAATCTAATCATTCCAATAGATACAGCATGAAGCGAAGCCGCTTTTCGATAAAAAGTTCGAAAAGCGACCCCGCTTTAATTAAGGATATCACATTTCCTGTTCACTTTCAATTGCAACATCCATTTTTTTAAATGATTGGCAACAAAATATCTGCATGATTTGCAAAGAATCTTATGCAAGTAAAACAAAGACGTTCAGATTTGCCCAATGAGGTGACATCAATAGGGGTTCGAATTCCTTCGTTTACACATTTTGCACTCTAATTTTGAACTGTTTGCTACGGGTCGGTGACATGGGTGTCCTAAGTCATAAAAGCCTGTATTCCTTGCGTTTCAAGGGGTACAGGCAAAAAATAACCCCGCCTAATCCGAACAACTGACAACAGTTTATTAGATTGAGTAGGGTCGTTCAACCCAGCCCGTTGACGGGAGACTGGGCCATGAAGTATAATCAAATCCGTGGGCCGGTTCACCGGAGACGGAATTACCTTGGTCCGGGAACTTGTGGACGACGACTGCTCCGGCGAAAACTTCAACCGCCCCGGCTTCAAGGAGATGCTGAAGCAGCTGGAGTGGGGCAAGGCCAACTGAGCCGTCACCAAGGACTTCAGCCGACCGGGCCGCAATAGGTTCGAGGCTCTCGAGTTGGTGTGGGTACATTGAGAAATGTTAACGATCCCATTTCGCGCGGCAGAGACATTCAACCAGGAGGGATTTTATTATGAGGAAGATTTACACATCCGCTGATCAGCTGATCGGCAAAACGCCCCTGTTGGAGCTTGTCCATATCGAGAGGGAAGAGGGCCTGGAGGCCAAGGTGCTGGCGAAGCTGGAGTATTTCAACCCCGGCGGGTCCGCAAAGGACCGGGTTGCCAAGGCGATGATCGACGACGCGGAGGCAAAAGGACTGCTGAAGCCCGGCTCCGTCATCATCGAACCCACCTCGGGCAACACCGGTATCGGCCTGGCCTCCGTAGCCGCCGCCCGGGGATACCGGGTGATAATTGTCATGCCGGAGACCATGAGCGTGGAACGCCGCCGGATTATGGGGGCCTATGGAGCGGAGCTGGTCCTCACGGAAGGGGCTAAGGGCATGAAGGGAGCCATCGCCAAAGCGGAGGAGCTGGCCAAAGAAATCCCAGGCAGTTTCATCCCGGATCAGTTTGGAAACCCCGCCAACCCCGCCGCTCACAGGGCTTCTACCGGTCCGGAGATCTGGGAGGACACCGAGGGCGCGGTGGACATTTTTGTGGCGGGCGTGGGCACCGGCGGCACCATCACCGGCGTGGGAGAGTACCTGAAATCGAAAAATCCCGCCGTCAAGATTGTGGCGGTAGAGCCCGCGTCGTCCCCGGTGCTGAGCGGGGGAACTTCCGGTTCCCATGGGATTCAGGGCATCGGCGCGGGCTTTGTCCCGGAGGTGCTGGATACCGGTGTCTATGACGAGGTCATCGCCGTGGAGGACGAGGACGCTTTTGCCGCCGGGAAGCTGGTGGGCCGAAAGGAAGGTGTGCTGGTGGGCGTCTCCTCCGGCGCGGCGGTCTGGGCGGCGGTCCAGCTGGCGAAGCGGCCTGAGAATCAGGGAAAGACCATTGTGGCTCTGCTGCCGGACACGGGGGACCGCTATCTCTCCACGCCGATGTTCGCGGAGTGAAACACGGGGCGAGTTTTCCCCTACCAGGACGCCCCATCCCCCCTGCGTATTCTGAACCACTAAAAATCATCATTGGAGGGCGCGACTATGCAGAGCCTGTCTGAACGCACCGCCGGTTTCACCGACTCGGTGATCCGGCGCATGACCCGCATTTCGAATCAGTACGGCGCGGTGAATCTCTCCCAAGGCTTCCCGGACTTCGATCCGCCCCGGGCCATCCTGGACCGCCTGGCGGAGGTCAGCCGGGAGAACTTCCACCAATATTCTATCACCTGGGGAGCCCAGAACCTGCGGGAGGCTCTGGCGGAGAAGCAGTCCCGCTATATGGGCTTTCCCATCGACCCCAACGGGGAAATCACCGTCACATGCGGCAGCACGGAGGCCATGATGGCCGCCATGATGACCGTGGCCAATCCCGGGGACAAGGTGATCGTCTTCTCGCCCTTCTACGAGAACTACGGGGCGGACACCATCCTCTGCGGCGCGGAGCCCATCTACGTGCCCCTGACGCCGCCGGACTTCCGCTTCGACCCGGAAGTCCTGGAGGACGCCTTCCGCCAGAGGCCCAAGGCGCTGATTCTCTGCAACCCCTCCAACCCCTGCGGCCGGGTGTTCACCCGGGAGGAGCTGGGAATCATCGCCGCCCTGGCGGAACAATACGACGCCTATGTGATCACCGACGAGGTGTATGAGCACATTGTCTACGCCCCACACCGGCATGTCTACTTCGCCGCCCTCCCGGGTATGCGGCAGCGGACCATCTCCTGCTCGTCCCTGTCCAAGACTTACTCCATCACCGGCTGGCGTCTGGGCTATACCATCGCCCCGCCGGAGATCACGGAGCGGATTCAAAAGGTCCACGACTTCCTCACCGTGGGCGCGGCGGCGCCCCTCCAGGAGGCGGTCATCCCCGGCTTGAAATTCGGCCAGGCGTACTACGACGGTTTGCTGGCGGAGTACACCCATAAACGGGAACTGTTCTTAAGGGGCCTGGACGACCTCAAACTGGCCCATACCACGCCGGAGGGGGCCTATTACGTTCTTCTGGATATCTCCGAGTTCGGCTATGACAGCGACCTCGAGTTCTGCGAGGACTTGGCCCGGCTGGTGGGCGTGGGGGCTGTCCCCGGGTCCAGCTTCTTCCGGGAACCTGTGAACCATTTGATCCGCTTCCACTTCGCCAAGAGGGACGAAACCCTGCTGGAGGCCCTGAACCGTCTGGAGTCCCTGCGGGCGAAAATTCCGCCGGTGGTTCGGCACGCGTAATATGGCGTATATAATGGACAAAACGTTCAGGGAGGGTGAACCCCATGACCACTGCGGAAATTGCCCGGAAAATGGTATTGTACTCCAATGGAAACCGGCACGACGTGAACCACTTTATGAAGGTCTACGCCTTCGCCAAGACCATCGGCGAATGTGAGGGCCTGGATGAGGCGGACCAGGCCATTCTGGAGACCGCCGCCATTGTCCACGATATCGCCTGCCCCCTCTGCCGGGAGAAGTACGGCAATACAAACGGAAAGTATCAGG
>CAMXKT010000062.1 GCA_947244595.1 uncultured Oscillibacter sp.
TCCGTCCAGCGGTGGGCGGAGTTGTTGGAGACGATGGGGCACTCCAGCTTGGCGTATTTCTCCTCCAGGGCCCGGATGTCTTCCTTCTTCATGTCCACGGCGCAGAAGCAAAAGTCCACCTGGGACGCCAGCTTCTCCGCGTCGGCCTCCGCGTCCAGAATCATAAGACCCTTGGCCTCCTCCGGCATCGGAACGGTCATGGCCCAGCGGGGACCCGCCGCCTCCTCATAGGTCTTCCCCGCGCTGCGGGCGCTGGCGGCCACCGCCGTCAGCTGAAACCAGGGGTGGTTTTCCAGAAGGGTGACGAAGCGCTGGCCCACCATGCCGGTGCAGCCGATGACGCCGACCTTGTACTGCTTCATGATGATGCTCCTCCCTCCGCGCCGTCCCGGAAACGCCAATTGGATTTCCTGGTTGAATTCAACGCGGTCTTGTATTATAATATTCGCATATGGCAACAATTGTGCTCAATGCGCGGACAAATGTCTGCTGTACGTATGGTATCATGATTTTCCCGGCCCGTCAAGCCGGGGACCGTTGGGAGGTTCCATGAAAAATAAGCTTCTGACCCTGTTCCTCGTTGTGACTTTTTTCGCCCTCAGCGCTCCGGCGGCGTCGGCCGTGACCAACGATATTGTAAAGGTGGGCCTGCGTTATGGCTCCTCCGCCCTCTTCTCCGCCAATCTGGAAAATGCCGTGGGCTCCGGCTATGAGTTCGGCTATTTTGAGGAGGACCGCTCCTTCACCTCCCTGGGCTGGACGGAGGAGACCACCATCTCCATGACCGCCGCCGGAACTATTTATATGGATGAGTCCGGAATTTATTCCCCCTCCGTCCCCGCCGGGGGCTTCCGCTCCCTGGGAGAGTGGCACGTTCAGATAGACGGCTTCCGCTCCTTTGACGAGGCGGCGGCGCGGGCCCGGTCCGAAGGGGGCTGGCCCGCCTGGGTGGACTGGGAACACGTGGTCCGGGTGGGCTGTTACGGCTCTCAGGCCGAGGCGGAGGCCGAGGCCGGGCGCTGGGGCGGCCGGGCCGTCCGGTCCTCCTCCACCGGGGTAATCATCACCCGGACCAAAACCACGGACATTCTCTTCGAATTCGACTGCAGCGGCGTCCACGCCTTTGGAGTCCGTCCCTCCGGACGGGAGACCTCCACCTGGTTCAAGGGCTACAAGTACGGCGGCGCGTTCGAGTACCCCCGGGTCACCGGCGGAAATCTGAACGTGGTCAACGTCGTGGATCTGGAAGAGTACGTGAAGGGCGTCATTCCCTACGAGATGGGCGGCGCGTGGCCCCTGGAGGCCCTGGAGGCTCAGGCCGTCTGCGCCCGCACCTTTGTCCAGGGGCACAACAAGCACCTGAGCTCCAACGGCTTCGATGTATGCGGCGGAGTGGACTGTCAGGTCTACAACGGCCACGGAAGCGGCGGCGCGGGCCCCTCGGAGACCAGCGACCGGGCGGTGGAGAACACCGCGGGACTCTGTATCTACTACAACGGAACCCTGGTGCAGGACGCGGTCTACCACTCCTCCGACGGCGGGGCCACCGAGGACGGGGCCAATGTCTGGGGCACGGAAACCGGGTATTTGAAGGGAAAAACCGACCCCTACGAGCCTCAGACCACCGTCCCCAACAACAGCTATTCCGTCACCTACACCGCCGCGGAGCTGAGCTGGATCCTGGATCAAAAGGGCCACTCTGTCGGTACGGTCCAGGATGTTTACGTCTCGGAGTACACGCCCCTAGGAAACGTGAAGCAGGTGACCTTCGTGGGAACCGGCGGAACCAAAACCTTCACCGGCGACGACTGCCGGATGATCTTCTACAGCAGCACCTATCAAAAATCCGTCAGCAGCATGCGCTTTGATATCAACGGACGGCGAGGCGGCTTCGGCGGGCTCTCCGTCAACGGCACGGCGCAGCTCTCCTCTCTGGACGGCGCTTCCGTCATTTCCGGCGGCGGAGCGATGAGCACACTGCGGGGAAACTCCGCCGCTGCCGTCACCTCCTCCGGCACGGTGACGATCTCCGGCGAGGTCCGGCAGCCCTCCGGCGGGGGAAGCTTCAACGGGAATTTTGTCATCACCGGCACTGGAAACGGACACAACGTGGGGATGAGCCAGTACGGAGCCAAGGCCATGGCGGAGCTGGGCTACAGCTCCCAGGAAATTTTGAACTTCTATTATACGGACATTACGATCAGATAAGGACACGACATGAAGACAAGCGATTTTTATTACGACCTCCCCCAGGAGCTCATCGCCCAGACGCCCATTGAAAAGCGGGACGGCTCCCGGCTCATGAGTCTGGACCGCCGGACCGGTCAAACCGGGCATCACCACTTCTACGACCTCCCCTCCCTGCTCCGGCCCGGGGACTGCCTCATCATGAACGACTCTCGGGTCCTTCCCGCCCGGCTTCTGGGGAAGCGGCTGCCGGGCGGCGGAGCCTGCGAGGTGTTGCTGCTCACCGACAAGGGCGAAAACATCTGGGAGTGTCTGGTCCGCCCGGGGCGGAAGCTTCGCTCCGGAGCCCGGATGTCCTTTGGCGACGGCTCCCTTACCGCCGACGTGTTGCAGGAAGAGGCGGACGGAAACCGCCTGATCCGCTTTGAATACGAGGGCATCTTCCTGGAGGTGCTGGAGCGCCTGGGAAAGATGCCCCTCCCCCCCTACATCAAGGAGGAGCTCCAGGACCAGGAGCGGTATCAGACCGTTTACTCCAAGGTCCTGGGCAGCGCCGCCGCCCCTACGGCGGGCCTCCATTTCACACCGGAACTGCTGAGAAAACTTCGGGACCAAGGCGTGGGATTGGGCTATGTCACCCTTCACGTGGGCCTGGGGACCTTCCGCCCGGTGAAGGAAGAGACCGTCGAGGATCACGACATGCACAGTGAGTTCTGCACCATTCCCCAGGAGACGGCGGAGCTCATCAACCGCACCAAGGCGAACGGCGGACGGGTCATCTGCGTGGGTACCACCTCCTGCCGGACGTTGGAAAGCTGGGCCCGGGAAGACGGACACATGGAGTCCAAGTCCGGATGGACCAACATCTATATTTATCCCGGCTACCGTTTCAAGGTAATGGACGGCCTGGTGACAAATTTTCACCTGCCGGAGAGCACTCTCATTATGCTGGTGTCCGCCTTTGCGGGACGGGAAGCGGTCCTGGCCGCCTACCGGGAGGCAGTGAGGGAACGCTACCGCTTCTTCTCTTTCGGCGACGCCATGTTCATCTCGTGAGGAGGGGCTTGTCATGACCTTGACTGATTTGCCGAATGTGGGACCCAAGCTGGCGGAGAATCTCCGCCGGGCGGGTCTGGAGACGCCGGAGGATTTCCGGGCGGCGGGAGCGCGGGAGGTGTTCCTCCGCATCCGAGCCCAGGCGGACCCCACGGCCTGCTTTCATCAGCTCACCGCTCTGGCCGGGGCGGAGCTGGGCATTCCCAAAAAAGCGATCCCCGCGGAGGAAAAGGCGGCGCTGAGAGCCTTTTTCGACAGCTTATAAAATAGGAGAAACCTGATGTTCAAACTGCTGAAAACCGAGGGCCGTGCCCGGCGCGGCGAGTTTTCCTGCGCCCACGGCGGCGTGGTCCAGACTCCGGTGTTCATGAACGTGGGCACCCAGGCCGCCATCAAGGGCGGCGTAGACGCTTTCGATCTCCGGGAGGTCCGCTGCCAGATTGAGCTGAGCAATACCTACCACCTTCACCTTCGGCCCGGCGACGAGCTGGTCCGGCAAATGGGCGGGCTCCATAAATTCATGAACTGGGAGGGCCCGATTCTGACGGACTCCGGCGGCTTCCAGGTTTTCTCCCTGGCCCCCCTCCGGCGGATCAAGGAGGAAGGGGTCTATTTCTCCTCCCACATCGACGGGCGGAAGATCTTCATGGGGCCCGAGGAGTCCATGCGCATCCAGTCCAACCTTGGCAGCGATGTGGCCATGGCCTTCGACGAGTGTGTGGAGAACCCGGCGACCTACGAGTACGCCAAGGCCAGCTGCGAACGGACCCTGCGCTGGCTGGAGCGCTGCAAGCGGGAGCACGACCGGCTGAACGCCCTGCCGGACACTGTGAATCCCGGACAGCTCCTCTTCGGCATCAACCAGGGGGCCACTTTTGAGGACCTCCGCGTCTGGCACATGGATGAAATTGCCAAGCTGGACTGTGACGGCTATGCCATCGGCGGCTTGGCGGTGGGCGAGCCCACCCAGGTCATGTACGATATCATCGACGCGGTGGAACCCCATATGCCCCAGGACAAGCCCCGGTATCTCATGGGCGTGGGCACCCCCAGCAACATTATCGAGGGCGTGGCCCGGGGTGTGGACTTCTTTGACTGCGTCATGCCCTCCCGAAACGGGCGGCACGGGAAACTCTTCACCTGGGAGGGAACCGTCAACATTTTGAACGCCAAATACGCCATGGACGACCGTCCCATCAGCGAAAGCTGCGGCTGTCCCGTGTGCCGGCGGTTCTCCCGGGCCTACCTCCGGCACCTGTTCAAGGCGGAAGAGACCCTGGCCCTGCGGCTGGCGGTGCTGCATAACCTCTATTTTTATAATGAACTGACCGCCAGGATCCGGGAGGCTCTGGACCAGGACCGCTTCTCGGACTTCCGGGCGGAGTACAGCGAAAAGCTGGCGGAGCGGATTTAAACCGGGCGGTGAACATGAAAAATCCCTGGGAAGAAATCTCATTGGAAGTCTACGAGAATCACATGAGTCTGGGGTCCGTCCGGCAGCTCCAGGCCCTGAACGAAATGATGAAGGACCAGTTTGACGCTTATCCCGCCTCAAAGGTGATGATATTCGGTGTCGCCGGCGGAAACGGCCTGGAGCATATCCCAAAAGGGCGGTTTTTAAAAGTATATGGCGTAGACGTCAACGCCTCTTATCTAAAAGCGGCGGTCTCCAGATATCCCGAGCTGACGGGCGTGCTGGAATGCCTGCAAGCGGACCTGACGGAGGAGTCCTGCCGTCTGCCGGAGGCGGATTTGCTCATCGCGAACCTGCTGGTGGAATACATCGGCTATGAGAGCTTTCAGAGGGCGGTACGTCAAGTGAAACCGCGTTACATTTCCTGCGCCATCCAAATCAATACAGAGGCCGGCTGGGTGTCGGCTTCCCCCTATCTGCACGCTTTCGACGGGCTGGAACGAGTACACCGCCAAATAGAAGAAGAGGCGCTGGGACTGGCTATGTCTGAGATCGGTTATCATCCGGTCAAAACGCTGGAACACAGACTGCCAAACGGAAAAAGCCTCCTTCGACTGGACTTTGAACGAAGAAATTGAATCGGCGGCTTTTTATAGACAAAAAAACTCCCAGACAAACGTCCGGGAGTTTTTCTCGTTCTCATTAGACCGCTCTGGTAACCTTGCCGGAGCGCATGCACCGGGTGCAGACATACACGTGGCGGGGGGAACCATCCACGATCGCCTTGACACGTTTCACGTTGGGCTTCCAGGGACGGTTGGAACGCCGGTGAGAGTGAGAGACCTGAATACCAAAGGTCACGCCTTTGCCGCAATACTCGCACTTAGCCATCCATTGCACCTCCCCGCTGTCGCATAATATGTGCGTGCTTCCACAAGCACAAGTGATATGATAACAGAATCCATCGAAAAATGCAAGAAGAATTTTCAAAAAAACCGAAGTTTTTTTGAACGGTTTCCCGGCACAGGCGGTCTGCCTGTCCTCCAAGCCTCTATTCCTTCAAGGCCCGGACTTCCTCCGCCGTCAGACGGCGCCATTTCCCCGGCGGCAGGGACCCCAGCTCCAGCGTGTGTTCCCGCACCCGGCGGAGGCGGGTTACCTCCAATCCACAGGCGGCGCACATCCGGCGGACCTGCCGGTTCTTTCCCTGGTGGATGGTAACGGCCAGCTTCGCCGTCTCCCCTTCCCGGCACAGCGTCTCCACACGGGCCGGACGAATAGGCTCTCCCTCCAGGTCACGGACCTGGGAAAGGCGTTCCGCCGCTCCCCTCACCGGGCCCCGGACCCAGACCTGGTAGGTCTTCTCAATTTGCCCGCTGGGATGAGTCAGCCGCCGGGCCAGCTCCCCGTCATTGGTCAAAAGCAGCAGTCCCTCCGAGTCCAGGTCCAGACGGCCCACCGGATACACCCGGACGCCGCAGCCCGCCACCAGCTCCGCCACGGTTTTCCGCCCCTTCTCGTCGGAGAGGGTGGTGACATAGCCCCGGGGCTTGTTCAGCAGGAGATACACCGGCTCCGCCCGGCCCGGCAGGGAGCGGCCGTCCAGGCGGATGTCGTCCCGGTCCGGGTCGGCTTTGGCGCCAAGCACAGCGGTCTCGCCATTCACCGTCACCCGGCCAGCCTCTATGTACCCTTCCGCCGCCCGACGGGAGCATACCCCGGCGGCGGAAAGCAGCTTTTGCAGTCGTTCTTCCATCGTTTCACCTGTAGCCTCGCAGCACCGTCATGGCGGACTCCACCTCCGGCTTTGAAGGAGCTTCCGGAAGGTTCTTCCCGGTAAGAAGGGCCACCCGGCCCACCTCTTTGCCGTTCAGGGAAAAGACGGCCTCCCCCACCCGAGTTCCCATCCGGAGAGGCGCCGCCAGCTCCTGGTCCAGCTCCAAATCGGTCTCCAGCGTCTCTCCCTGGGCCAGGGGCCAGGCAAAGCTGTTCGCCGCGATGAGGGGGATTCCGTCTTTTTGGGCCAGCGCGTGGCCCAGCTGCGCCATACGCTTGGCGGGATAGGCGGAAAAGCCGTAGTCATAGAGACTCTGGTGGTCCGCCCAGTCATTGCCGTCCTGGAGGGTGACGGCGATGAGCCGCTGGCTGCGGCGTTCCGCGCAGCTCACCAGGGTCCGGCCCGCGGCCCGGGTGTAGCCGGTTTTCAAGCCCAGACAGCCGTCCATAAGCTGCAGGAGTTTGTTGTGGTTCGTCATCGTCCGCCCGCCGATCGTCACCGTCCGGGTGGAGGCAATGCGGACCAGGGTCTCGTTTCCCATGGCGGCCCGGGCCAGCAGCGCCATGTCATGGGCGGTGGAGTAGTGCGCCTCATCGTCCAGACCATTGGGGTTGGCAAAGGAGGAATCTTCCATCCCCAATTCCAGAGCCGTGTCATTCATCCGCTCCACGAAGCCCTCTACACTGCCACCCACGTGCTCCGCCACCGCCACGGCGGCGTCGTTTCCGGAGCAGAGAAGCAGACCGTAAAGCAGGGTCTCCAAAGTCAGCTCCTCCCCCTCTTTCAAATACATGGACGAGCCCTCGGTATAGGCGGCCTCCCGGCTCACTTTCACCGTGTCGGAAAGATTCCCGTCTCGGATGGCCACCAGCGCCGTCAGGATCTTCGTAGTGCTGGCGATCAGCATCCGGGCTCCGGCGTTCCGCTCGTAGAGCACCCGTCCGCTGTCCATATCCATCAAAATCGCGGCGGACGCGGAGACCTCCACAGCCCCGGCCCGGCCCGTCAGCAGGCAGGCCATAGCCAGCAGCAGCACTCCGGCCCGCCGGAAGGGGAAACATTTCGGCAAATGACATCACTCCGTTCATCAGCAGTCAAGTGATGATAGTATGTCCGGTTTACAGGACTTCTTGCTCCTTCTCCGCCTTTTTCTTATCCAGGAATTTTTCCGCCTTGTCTATCAGATCCGGCGCCATGTCGATAATCCGGTCCACCGTAGTCGCCGGAGGCACCGCCACGGGCAGCACCCGGGTCACACCGTCTTTGATGATGAGGAAGGCCACGGGGTCGATCTTCACCCCCGCGCCGCCTCCGCCGCCGAAGTTCTCCTTCGGTGCCTTGCCGTAGTCCCCGCCGCCGCTGCCGAAGCCGAAGTTGACCCGGGAAATGGGGATCAAGGTCACACCGTCCGGGGTGTTGATGGGCTGGCCCACGATGGCGTTGGTATCCACAAGCTGGCGGACTTTGTCGATGGTGGATTGCATCAGGTCGCTGACCTTGCTTTTCTTCTCGTTGTCCATTTCGTACGTCCTTTCTCCTATCATCAGATATAACGTATTTCTGTTAAAAACGCCTTACGCGGCGGGATTTTCAGGTTTCACCTCTTCGGGCTTCGGGTCCTCCGGGGGCTTCTTCTCCGGCTTTGGCGGACGGCTCTTGCTCCGCTTCCGCCACCGCAGGAACCACCCTAACGCCGGGAAAGCCACGCCGAAAACCATGGCCAGCAGCGTGCCGACACGCAGGGTAACCCCGGCCTCCCCCTCCACCGCCGTGTCGGAGGCCAGAAAGTCCACGTCCGTGTGAAGGTACACATCCCGGATGTCCAGCAGCTTTTCCAGCAGAGGCATTCCCGTCCAGACGGCAGCCTGGATCTCTCCGTAGACTTGGGCCGCGGCAGCGGGATCCTCCAGTCCGCCCAGAACCAGGGACAGGCGCAGGGGCTTCACCCGGATGCCCCTGCCGAACCGCCTCAGGGCCCGTTTCAGAGGTGGGAGCAGCGTACGCAGGGCGTCCCTTCCATCCTCCAGAGTAAATGAGCCTTTCGATTTCGGCTTCTCCTGGGGCGCCTCCTCTTTTTGGGGCTTTTCCGCCTTGGGCTTGCCGGGAAGGATATGTATCCGCAGCAAGCCGAATTTCACATCCAGGCGCAGGGCCTCCCCGCCGAACGCCGCCCAAGCGCCCACCCGCGTCCAGCAGAGCAGGGCGATCAGCAAAACGATGACCGCCAGAATCCAAAGCCACACCATAGGCGGCGCCTCCTTTCCTTACTCCGTCTCCTCCTTCTGGTCCGACACAATCTCCCCGTTTTCTCCCAGGCGCATCTGGCCGTCGGCCTCCGGATCCAAGGGATCCTCCTCCTCGGAGGGCTCCGTCAACTCCGGCAGGTCCTCCAGGCTGCTGAGGTGAAACGCCCTGAGGAACTGCTTGGTGGTCCGGTACAAATGGGGTCTCCCCGGCACCTGGAGCCTTCCGCACTCCTCGATCAGATCCCGGTTCAGCAGCAGGCTCATGGTATAGGAGCTGTCCACACCCCGGATCTGGTCCACATAAGCCCGGGTTGTGGGCTGATAGTACGCAATGATGGTCAAAGCCTCCAGGGCCGGCTGGCTGAGCTTGGCGGGCTTACGGACCTCCAGGGCCCGGTGAACGGCGTCCCCAAACTCCGGGGCGGAGCAAAGCTGCCAGCAGTCGTCCATTTGTACCAGCCGGATGCCCCGCCGGTCGAAAGCGTAGTGGTCGCCCAGGTCCTTCAAGGCCCGTTCCACGGCAGGCCGGGCCAGCTCCAGGGCGGCGCAGAGGCGCTTGATCTGTACAGGCTCGCCGGAGGCGAACAAAATCGCCTCCACGGCGGATTCGATTTCCTTTCTCTCCATAGAGCCTCCTTAGGTTTCCTCGGCCTGAGCGCTGAGATGCTCCGGCGGATCTCCCACTTGCCGGACGGTGCACTCCGTCTCCGAGCCCGTCAATTGCAACACGTGGGACCGGCAGAGCTCCAGCACCGCCAGAAAAGTGGCCACGATCTCGCTGCGGCTCCGGCTCCCGTGAAAGAGCTGGAGAAAGCGGGTGACGGTCCCGTCCTTCAAGCGGCGCAGGATGTCCCGCGCCTTTCGCTCCACAGGATAGGGCTCGTGCTGGGCGATCTCCTGAAAGGCCGCCTTGGGCGGCGGCAGCTTCCGCTCCGCCCGGGCCTGAAGCTCCCGCAGGGCCCGCAGAAGATCCCGGGGCCGGTGATCGTAGAGAATCTCCCCGGGCTCCAGAGGCTCCGGCCCCCGCACGCAGACGCTGCGCCCGAACTCTCCCAGGGGGGCCAGCTTCTCCCCCATGGCTTTCACGTAGGCGTAGCTTTCCCCCCGGCGGCGCTCCTCCAGAGATTGGATCAGCGCTTCCATCTCGCTTTTGGCCTCCTCGTCCTCGATGGAGAGGAGCATCCGGGTTTTCAGATAAACCAGATGAGAGGCCATGGCGGCGAATTCGCTGGCGACCTCCAAGTCCAGCTCCTTCCGCCGGTCCAGCCAACTTAAATATTGGTCGCAAATCAGCGAAATGGAGATATCCTGGATCTCCATCTTGTTCTTGCCCAGCAGGAATAAAATCAGGTCCAGCGGCCCTTCGAAGTCCTGGAGCTCCTCCGTCCGGGAGTGAACCACCTTTTCCAGTTTGAATACGGGACTGTCCAAAGATACCTCCCACCGCGCGGGGCGCGGATTTTAGTAAAACAGATCGAAGAAAAAGTGGAAGACCCCGGAGATGGCCCCGCTGATGAGGTTCCCCGTCACGCCGAAACAGCTCAGAACCAGCAGCAGAAGCATGCCGTAGCGCTCATAGCGCATGAGGACGAAATAAGCCTGGTCCGGCAGGAAGGCCCCCAGAACCTTACTTCCGTCCAGAGGTGGAATAGGCAGCAAATTGAACAATCCCAGACCGATGGACAAAGGGGTCAGAATATAGAGCAGGAACTCGAAAACCAGGGCCACGCCCCGGCTGTATGGTAAATACGTAAAAATCGCCCAGCTGAAAAACACCGCCAGCAGAGCCAGCAGCAGGTTTGAAATCGGACCCGCCAAGGCCGTCAGGGCCATGCCCTGCTTGGGTTTTTTGAAATATCGGGGATCCACCGGCACAGGCTTGGCCCAGCCAAAGCCCACCGCCAGCATCATGGCAAGACCCAGCCAGTCGATATGCCGCAGAGGATTCAGGCTCAGCCGATGGCGTTCCCGGGCCGTGGGGTCCCCCAGGACATAGGCCGCCAAACCGTGACAGGTCTCATGAACCGTCAGGCAGAGAAGCACGGCCAGGACCCTCATCAGCGTCGTTTCCAGCCAATACCAATTGATAGAGCGGATGAAGCCGCCGAAATCCATGGTCTTCCCCCTTTCATAGTTGTTTTATTATAGCAGTTTCCAAAAGGAAATACAAGGGAAACCATGAAAAAGGCCCGCAGCCGCCTGTAGGAGTACAATACATATAGGACAGTAGAAGAAGAAAGAAGTAGAAGG
>CAMXKT010000063.1 GCA_947244595.1 uncultured Oscillibacter sp.
GGATAGGTGTCGTTGGAGGACTGGGAGGCGTTGACATGGTCGTTGGGGTGGAGTTGAACGCCCCGGTCCGCCGCCAGATGGGCCACGACCTCGTTGACGTTCATATTGGTCTGGGTGCCGCTTCCCGTCTGCCAAACCACCAGGGGAAATTCCTCGTCCCACTTCCCCGCCCGGATCTCCTCACAGGCGGCGGCGATGGCCCCGGCCTGTTCCGCCGTCAGCTTGCCCGCGGCGGCGTTGGCCTTGGCGCAGGCTTCCTTCAAGTAAGCGAAGGCGGTAATGATCTCCTTCGGCTGCCGCTGGCCGCCGATTTTAAAATTCTCCAGGCTCCGCTGGGTCTGGGCCCCCCAATGGCGCTCCGCCGGGACGGCAATCTCCCCCATGGTGTCGTGTTCGATGCGGGTGGCAGTATTCATGGCGCTTCCCCTTTTCGTTTTTTATGGCGTTTATTATAACCGCAGAGGCGGCCAAAAGCAAGCCCGCCGAGGCACTTTTCAGCACCTTCCGGCGGGCTTTCCGTCACTGGGCCAACAGGACCAGATTCCGGTCCGTGATGAAATTGGGCACGCTGTAGACCACGGCAATGGCGTCCAGGCCGTTTTCCTCCGCGTACTTGGCGGCGGAATAGCGGTAGTACCGGGGGTCCAGCAGGTGAACTTCCTCAAAGTGCAGGGCCAGGAAGGGGGCCATGGAGTCCGCGTAGGAATCCCGGATCAGCAGCAGCTTCCCCTGTCCCTCAGAATTTTTGATGACGCAGAGTGGCTGGTTTCCCCCTAAAAAGACAGCGTATTTGTCCTTGGTATCCAGCTTGTCCAGGTCGTACAGGGGGGCCTCCTTGGGGGTCCCGTCCCGCCAGGAGGTGATGGACAGGCCGGCCCCCGTCACCCAGAGCTCGATGGTGTCCGGCTCCAGCCAGTGGACGCCGGACTGAGAATAGAGAGTCCCCTGAAACCCGTTGAAGGCTGGGGGAAAGGAGCGCCGATCATAGACCTCCTGCTCCAGAACCTCCCCGTCCCGGCCCAGGGCCTCCATGAGGGCCGCATATCCATAATATGCCCCCTGGGTGGTCCAGTGGTGGTCCGTGCGGTAAAAGATATCCTCCCCGGCGTGGGCGGCCAGCGGCGACAGGAAGTCGATGGACTCCACGCCCTCCAGATCCGCTGCCTGGGCGATGAAGGCCGCCTGGTCCCAGCTCTCCGCGCCTTTGGGCAGATCATCCTTGCGGATCTCCGCCGCCGGGGGAATGAGGCCCAGGTACACCGGGAGTTCCGTTCTCTCCGCCAGCCGGGAGACGTAGCTCAGGTTCTTTTCCTCCAGGCCGTCCCTGGGCGGGTCCACCTTGGCGATCAGCGCGTCGCCGCAGAGATAGACCCCGTTGAACTCCCGCTTACCCAGGAGCTGTTCCGTCCGGGCCTTGAGGCCCGTCCACTGGTCCCGGAGGGGGAACTGATCCGCGAAGTAGTCCTCCACCCCCTGGGTGAAGCTGCCGTCCTTTAAGCCCTCCCAGGAGAAGGCGGGGAATTGGGCCAGGGTCCGGTTCTCCACGTCGGAGCGGTCCCGGTCCGGCAGAAGCGCGTGCCACGCCAGCAGGCCCCCCAGGAAGAGGCAGAAAAAGGCCGACAGGAAGCGGCTGTATCTCGTTGTCATCTCGGAATCCCTCCTTAAAACCGGAAGTACAGGAAGGGGTTGTAGCTGCCGTCCACCAGATAGGCGGTGGAGACCACAAGCCCCAGGGCCATCAGCACCGGAGCCAGCGCCTTACGGCCCCGCTCCGGCATCTTTCTCCACAGGTCCGCCGCCAGGGTGGTGGAGCCCAGGGCCAGCAGGAGCAGGACCACCGCCCAGCTTCTCAAACGGTAGCCGTCCGGCCCGGACCACAGGGGTCCGCCGCCGAAGCACACGGCCAGGTATTTCCCGCAGATCCCCAGGTCCTCCATGGCGAAAATGCCCCAGCCCACGAAGACCACCAGCAGGGTGTAAACCCGTTTCACCCACACCGGCGTCCGGGTCAGGAGGTCCTTGAAGACGAAGCGCTCCAGGATGAGCCACAGGCCGAAGTACAGTCCCCAGAGAATAAAATTCCAGCTAGCCCCGTGCCAGAAGCCGGTACAGAACCAGACAATCAAAAGGTTTCGCAGCGTCCGGGCTTTCCCCGCCCGGCTGCCCCCCAGGGGGAAGTACAAGTACTCCCGGAACCAGGAGGTCAGGGACATGTGCCACCGCCGCCAGAACTCCCCCACAGAGGTGGATAGATAGGGGTGGTCAAAGTTCTCATTGAACCGGAAGCCCAGGATACGCCCCAGGCCGATGGCCATGTCGGAATAGCCCGAGAAGTCGAAGTAGATCTGGAAGCCGAAAGCAAAGAGCCCCGTCCAACCCCCGGCCACCGTCAGCGCCCCGGCGGACTGGGAGGCCAAACAGCTCTCCCACAGCGCTCCGGCGGCGTTGGCCAGCAAAACCTTTTTCGCCAGGCCCACGGTGAACCGGCAGGCCCCCCCGGCGAAGTCCTGGGATGTGACAGTCCGGCTCACCAGCTCCGCCGCCACGGTCTTGTACTTCACGATGGGTCCGGCGATGAGCTGGGGGAACAGCGTCACGTAGGCCCCAAAGTCAATGATGTTCCGCTGGACCGGCGCGTCTTGGCGGTAGACGTCGATGGTGTAGCTCATGGTCTGGAAGGTAAAAAAGGAGATGCCCAAGGGCAGGGGCAGGCCCAGCCGGGGGAGGTCCACCCCCGGGATCAGGGACAGGTTCGCCGCCAGGAAGTCCCAGTACTTGAAGAAACCCAGAAGCAGCAGGTTGCACACCACCGACTGCCCCACGAACCACCGGGCCAGCCGGTCCCGGTCCCGGAACTTCTCCACCAGCAGGCCGTGGCTGTAGTCGATGAAGATGGAGAGGAACATGATCCCCACATACACCGGCTCCCCCCAACCGTAGAAAAAGAGACTGACGGCGAGCAATACAAAATTACGCCGCCGAAGCGGCGTAAGGAAGTACAGGGCCAGGGTCAGCGGCAGGTAGCCGAATAAAAACGTCAGGCTGCTGAATACCATGGAATCCCCCTCACCGGAACTGGGAGCTGAACTGTTCCTCCAGCTCCTCCTGATGGGCCCCGGAGGCAATCATGGCAACGTAGGTCCCCTCCCGCAGCGCCTTGGCCGCCTTCCAGGCCTCCAGGCTCTCAGGATACCACGCGCCCCCCTCCGCCTGGCTGTCGATGCGGGCCTGGAGGATTTCCGAGGCTTTCTCCGCGTCCTCCTCCGTCTCGCATTGGATGAGGACGACCTCGTTTACGTCGGAGCTCATGGCGGGAACCTTGGCGATCAGCTGCTTCGCGGGGATCTCGGAGAGGCCGGGGTAATAGCCCTCCAGCAGCTCCCCTTCGATCTCCGCCATGTAGCCCTCCTCCCAGCCGCAGGACTCCTCCATTCCGGCGTACAAAGCGCTGAGGGACACCTCCGCCGCCTCCGATCCGTCCGCCTTCTCTTGCCCGCCGCAGCCGGAGGCCAGCAGCAGCACCGCCGCCAAAACCCATACCGCTTTCTTCTTCATTTCCAATTTCCTCCCGCTCCTCTGGCCCGGCTCCGCCGCCGGGAAAATTTTCTGTTGTTTTTATACAGGATTCGCGCTATAATTTCAACATCAAATCTGTAACATTCCGTAACAGTTCGCTGCCTCGGTTGTTACTTTCTGGAGGTTGACCATGTACAGTTTTCGAAACGACTACAGCGAGGGCGCTCATCCCAAGGTGCTCAAGGCCCTCACCGAGACCAATTTCGAGCAGACCCGGGGCTATGGCCTGGACCCCCGCTGTGAAAAGGCGCGGGATCTCATCCGCTCCCTCTGCGCCGCTCCGGAGGCGGACGTCCACTTCCTGGTGGGGGGCACGCAGACGAACCTGCTGGTGGTTGAGTCCATGCTGAGGCCCTATGAGGCGGTGATCTCCGCCCACACGGGACACGTCAACGTCCACGAGACCGGGGCCATCGAGGGCACGGGACACAAGGTCATCGCCGTCCCCAGCCCGGACGGGAAGCTCACCCCCGCCATGATCGAGTCCGTCCCGGAGCTCCACAGCGACGAGCACCAGGTCAAACCCGCCATGGTCTACGTCTCCAACACCACGGAGATCGGCACCGTCTACACCAAGGCGGAGCTGACGGCCCTCCGGCAGTGCTGCGGCAAGCACGGCCTGATCCTCTTCCTGGACGGCGCCCGGCTGGGCTCCGCTCTGGCCTGCGGGGACATGACCCTCCCGGATTACGCGGCCCTGGCCGACGTCTTCTACATCGGCGGCACGAAGAACGGCGCCCTCTTCGGCGAGGCCCTGGTCTTCGCCAGGGCCCGGCCGGACTTTCGCTGGCACATCAAGCGCCGGGGCGCCATGTTCGCCAAGGGCCGCCTCCTGGGGGTCCAGTTCCAGGCCCTGCTGGAGGACGACACGTACCTCAGCGCCGCCCGCCATGCCAACGACCTGGCCCTCCGTCTCCGGGACGGCGTGGCCGCCCTGGGTTTCCCCCTGCCGGTGGCGTCCCCCTCCAACCAGCAGTTCCCCGTCCTGCCCAACGAGACCATCACCCAGCTCCAGGACATGGGCTATGAGTTCGAGGTGGACCACGCCGTGGACGGCGGGTACACCATGATCCGCCTGGTCACCAGCTGGGCCACGCCCGAGCAGGCCGTGGAGGACTTCCTCTGGGACCTCTCCGTCTGCGTGGGCGCGGGCCGGGAAAAGCACTGACCAAAGCCGTTTTCCACCCCCTCCGGCCGGGCCGGAGGGGGTGTTTCGCGCGCTTATTGAATGTGCTCCTCGGGGAAATTGTCCAGCACCCGGAAGCCCATCTCCTCGGAAGTGGCCAGGGGATATTTATAGATCTGGTCCGGGTCGGTGATGGGGCACATCCGCTTTTCCGGCTCTAAACGGAGAAACGGCTTTCCATCGTCATGGTTGTTCACCGCGCGTCTGTCCTCCGACATCGCAAATCACCTCAGAGACAGCATGCGCGGAAACGCCGGTCCTATGCCGGTATTTAATGTAAATTCATCAGGCGGATGCCCGCCTCCTTGTCCCCGGCCACGATGATGTGGGCGTCGTCCCGGAAGCGGTAGTTGGGGTCCACCAGGGGGACCACCACATCGCCGCTCTTCACGCCCAAGATGTTGACGTTGTATTTCTGCCGGACCTCCAGCTCCACCACCGTGTGGCCCTCCCACTCCTCGGGAATCTCCAGCTCGAAGACGGCGAACTTGGGCGTCAGCTCGAAATAGTCGAAGACGTTCTCAGCGGAAAAGCGGATGGCGGCCCGGCGGGCCATGTCCATCTCCGTGTGAACCACGAAATCCGCCCCGATCTTCCGCAGGAATTTGATCTGCCGCTCCTGATCCGCCCGGGCCACCACGAACCGGGCCCCCAGCTCCTTCAGGGCCGCCGTGGCCTCCAGGGAGCACTGAAAGTCGTCCCGGACGCAGACGAAACAGATGTCGAAGTTCCGCACGCCCAGGGACTCCAAGACCTGTTCGTCCTGGCAGTCCCCCACGCAGGCGGCGGTGGCCATGTTGGCCACCTTCGCCACCTTCTCCTCGTCCCGGTCCAAAACCATGACCTCGTTCCCCAGCTCCAGCAGATACCGGGTCAAATGCCGCCCGAAGCGGCCCAGGCCGATGACCAAAAAGGATTTCATTCCGTGTCCTCCCTCTCTTAACCGATCAAAATCTTTTCCGGCACGTAGCGCAGACCGTTCTGAGCGTCCCGCCCGCGGGTCACCGCCATGGCCACGGAAATGCTCCCCACTCGTCCGGTGAACATCAGCAGGATCACCACCCACTTGGAGAAGAGCGGCAGGGACCCCGTCAGATTCCGGCTCAGGCCCACGGTGCTCATGGCGGAGAAAATCTCATACAGCGCGTCCGTCAGCCCTACGCCCTGGACGCACAGCGCCATGCAGCCCAGCACGGCCCCAAACAGATAGATACTGGCGGTGGAATAGGCCTTGTGGATGTCCCCGTCGTCCAGGCGGCGGCGGAAGACGTTCACGTCGTCCTGCCGCCAGATCCGCGCCCGAACCCCCAGAACCAGCACGGCGAAGGTGTTCACCTTCACGCCGCCGCCGGTGGACCCGGAGGCCGCGCCCACGAACATTAAAAGCAGCATCAGCAGCACGCCCCCCTGGCTCAGGGCGGCCTGATCCACCGAGGCAAAGCCCGCCGTCCGGGCCGTCACCGACTGGAAACACGCCATCAGCGCCCGGGTGGGGCCGTCCGCCCCGGCGAAGGCGTGGTCCGCCTCCAGAAACCAGAAGGCGATTCCGCCCCCGGCGAAGAGGAGCAGCGTCACCGTAAAGGCCATTTTGGAGTGGAGCCGCCAGCGGCGGAAGCGTCGCCCGTGGGTCAGAATATCATCCCACACCAGGAAGCCCAGGCCCCCACAGATGATGAGGACCATCAGCACAATGTTCAAAAGGGGGTCCCCCGCCTCCGAGGTGATGGACGCGCCGGTACCCAGAAGGTCGAACCCCGCGTTGCAGAAAGCGGAGACGGCGTGGAACACGGCCATCCACAGCCCCTTCCCCAGGCCGTACCGGGGACAGAACCAGAGGGTCAGCAGCGCCGCCCCCAGGCCCTCGCACAAAAACGTCACCAGCAGCGCCCGCCGGGCCAGGCGCACCACGCCCCCCAGCTGCAGGGCCCCCACACTGTCCTGCAGCAGGGCCCGCTGCCGCAGGCCCACCCGCCGCCGGACCAGCAGCGCCGCCGGGAGGGAGGCCGTCACAAAGCCCAGGCCGCCGATCTGGATCAGCAGCAGCAGGACCACCTGTCCAAACACGCTGAACCGGGTGGCGGTGTCGTACACCGTCAGCCCCGTGACGCAGGAGGCGGAGGCCGCCGTAAACACGGCGTTGGTCCAGGGGATGCCCTCCCCGCTCCGGGAGGCGATGGGCAGGGACAGCAGGCAGGCCCCCGCCAAAATCAGCAGGGCGAAGCCCAGGGCCAGGGTTTGGACTGCGTTGGGACGGCGCATAGACGGGCCTCCTAAAACTTGATTTCCACTGCTATTATACCCCGTTTTTTTCCATTTGCAAGAGGGACCCGGTTCCGGCTCACTCCAGCAGGAGCAGCCGCATCAGGAACTCCACACCCTGGGGCAGCACCGCCTCGTCGTCGAAGCAGAACTCCGGGGAATGGAGCTCCGGCGTGTCCCCCACGCCCAGAAGGAAAAACAGGCCCGGGACCCGCCGCTGGTAGAAGGAAAAATCCTCCGCCGTCAGCGTGGGCGCCGCCAGAGGCAGGGGCGCGGCCTCCCCCAGCCCGGACCGGACCGTCTCATAGAGGTCCTCGTGATTCCAGACGGCCGGGTAGCCCTGGTTCAAATAGACTTCCACGCCGCAGCCGGTCTCCGCCGCGATGGCCCGGCCGATCTCCTCCAGCCCCCGTCGGCAGAGGGCCTGGGTCTCGTCCCGGAAGGTCCGGAGGCTTCCCTCCAGCCGGGTCTGCCCGCTGACGGCGTTGCGGACCGTGCCGGAGGTCATCTTCCCAAAGCGCAGCACCACCGGCTCTTCCCCCGGCAATTCCTCCACCATGGCGTAGGCCCGGCGGAGATACTCCGCCCCCGCCGTCAGGGTGTCGATCCCCTCCGCCGCCCGGCCGATGTGGACGCTCTTTCCCGTGAGGGTCACCGTTACCTCGTTGGACCGGGCCATGATGGGGCCGGGACGGCAGTAGACCCGGCCCTGCTCCAGCTTGGGCCACAGGTGCATGGCAAAGACCCGGGCGGCCCGGTACTGTTCCAAAACGCCGGTCTCGCAGAGCCGCTCGGCTCCGCCGGTGGTCTCCTCCGAGGGCTGGAAGAGAAAGAGGACGTTCCGGGGCAGCGCCTCCCGCCGGGCGGCGGCGTACTCCGCCAGGGCCAGGGCCATGGCGGTGTTCCCGTCGTGGCCGCAGGCGTGCATAGCCCCGGTATGGCTGGAAGCATAGGAAAGGCCCGTGGCCTCCTCCACAGGCAGGGCGTCCATGTCCGCCCGAAAGGCCACG
Organism: uncultured Oscillibacter sp.; assembly: GCA_947244595.1. Lineage (GTDB taxonomy): Bacteria > Bacillota > Clostridia > Oscillospirales > Oscillospiraceae > Oscillibacter. The sequence goes on from CAMXKT010000063.1 coordinate 8,032, forward strand.
GTCTCGGGCTTTCCCGCGTCCAGATAGGCACAGACGCTGGAGGGGATGGGAGAAAACGTCTCCAACTCAAAACTGGCCAGCGCGGAACGGACATAGGCGCAGGTCTCCGGCAAACGGTCGTCCAGCTCCGGGATGCGGTGCAGGGCGCGGCGGTATTCAATAACAGGCTGCATGGCAGGGCCTCCTTGCGTTTGATTTGACAAACCCCAATATAGCACGTTCCGGCGTCCGGCCGCAAGGGGCGGCGGCGTTTTCGTCGGTTTCCACAAGAACTTTTTGCGTCTTCCCCCTTGCAACCGGGTTTGGAAGATGATATGATAGCCAAAAATGAGGTAGAGGCGCGGAGACGATGAGCTCGCGGGAGCCGGCAGGCTGGGAACGCGAGGGAGGCAGCTCCGCCGAATCTTCCGCCCAGGCGTGGGCGGAGGGTGGGTCCGGGGGAAAGACCTCCGGGACTGTCCGCGGTCTAAGGCCGCGGGGGCGCTATCCGCTTACAGAACCGTCACGCCGTCTCCGGCGTGCACACTGTCGGCAGGAGCGCGGCCTCTGCCGGCTTTTTTTATACGAACTCCCATCCCCCGACTCTATACAAAACTGGAGGGCATTCAAATGAAATTCAACAACCCCACCGGCTCCATCGTCGCCATGATCACCCCCTTCCACGAGGACGGAAGCGTCAATTTCGACGTCCTCACCCAGCTTCTGGAGCGCCAGATCGCCGCCGGGACCGACGGCATCCTCACCCTGGGCACCACCGGCGAATACCCCACCATGAGCCACGAGGAAGACGCCTCCGTGGTGGCGCACACCATCAAGGTGGTAAATGGCCGGGTCCCCGTCATCGTGGGCAGCGGCTCCAACTGCACCTCCACCCAGGTCGAAAAGAGCATCCAATACCAGGATATGGGGGCCGACGCCCTGCTGCTCATCGCCCCCTACTACAACAAGGCCAACCCGGAGGGCATGGTCCGCCACTTCGCCGAGACGGCGGACAAGGTGACGATCCCCTGCCTCCTCTACAATGTGCCGGGACGTACGGGGTGTTCCATCCCCGTGTCCGTGGTGGAGAAGCTCAGCAGGCATCCCCGGATTTCCGGCATCAAGGAGGCCAGCGGGGACATGTCCTACGCCATGAAGATCGCCCATTGCGTGGGGCCGGACTTCGCCCTCTACTCCGGCAACGACGACATCACCCTGCCCCTGATGAGCATCGGCGGAAGCGGCGTGATCTCCGTCTTCGCCAACGTCTGCCCGGACGTGTGCCATGAAATCGCGGCGGACTACGCCGGGGGGAACCAGACCCGGGCCCTGGAGACCCACCTGAAATATCTGAGGCTGATGAACGACCTCTTCATCGAGGTGAACCCCATCCCCGTCAAGGCCGCCATGAACCTGCTGGGCCTGGACGCGGGCCCCCTGCGTCTGCCCCTGTGCGAGATGAGCGAAGAGCACCTCTCCGCCCTCCGGGACGCCATGAGGGAGGTGGGGCTGCTGTGAGGTACATCCTGATCGGCCGGGGCAAAATGGGCACCCTGATCCGGGAGACCGCCCAGGCCGCCGGAGACGAAATCCAGGCCTCCTTCGACATCAACGACATCGACCGGCTGGGAAGCCTGGGGAAGGTGGCCGACGTGGTCATCGACTTCTCCCGCCCCGGCGCTCTGCCGGAAATCGCCTCCTATGTCCGCCGGACCGGGACGCCCCTCCTCTCCGGCACCACGGGCCTCGGCCCCGAGGAGCGCGCACTGCTGGAGAGCCTGGGGACCTGCGCCCCGGTGCTGTGGAGCGCCAACTACTCCCTGGGGGTGGCGGTGCTGGTCCGGGCCCTGCGGGAGGTGTCCGGCGTGCTGAAGCCGGACTTCGACATCGAGCTGACGGAGACCCACCACAACCAGAAGGAGGACGCCCCCAGCGGCACCGCCAAGCTGCTGCTGGAGGCCATCGACCCCGCCCACGCCCTGACTCCGGTCTACGGCCGGGAGGGAAACACCGGGAAGCGGCGGAAGGATGAGATTGGCGTCCACGCCCTCCGGGGCGGCACGGTGGCGGGAACCCACACCGTCCATTTCTTCGGCCCCGACGAGGAGCTGGAGTTCACCCACCGGGCGACCAGCCGCCAGATCTTCGTCAACGGCGCGCTGCACATGGCCCGCCTGCTGCCCGGTAAGCCCAACGGGGTTTACGATTTGCAGAAAATTCTGTTTGGAGAGTGACGCCTATGAACGCGCAGGAAATCATCGACTATATCGCGAACTCGGAAAAGAAAACCCCGGTGAAGCTCTATGTCAATCTGACGGAGGACGTGGACTTCGGCTCCGCCAAGGTCTACGGCACACGCCTGAGCCAGACTGTTTTCGGCGACTGGGAGGAGCTCCGCCCCATCCTGGAAGCCAACGCGGACAAAATCGTGGACATGGTGGTGGAAAACGACCGCCGGAACTCCGGCGTGCCCCTGCTGGACCTGAAGGGCGTGAAGGCCCGGATTGAGCCCGGCGCGATCATCCGGGAAAAGGTGGAGATCGGCGAGGGAGCCGTCATCATGATGGGGGCGGTCATCAACATCGGAGCCGTGGTGGGCCCGGGGACCATGATCGACATGGGGGCCGTGCTGGGAGGCCGGGCCATGGTGGGCGCCCGGTGCCACATCGGCGCGGGGGCCGTCCTGGCCGGCGTGGTGGAGCCCGCCTCCGCCA